>JADGCM010000211.1 GCA_015228995.1 Magnetococcales bacterium | reverse complement strand
GAAGTGTCGGTATGGTTGGCGGACAAATGCTGGATCTACTCGCGGAAGGCCGTGCGGTTGCTCTGCCGGAATTACAGAATATCCATATCCATAAAACCGGCGCCCTGATTCGGATGGCCTGCTTAGGTGCTGCGACACTCTGTCAGGCCTCGGCAGAACAAACGCGTATTCTTAAGCGTTATGGTGAGGCGATCGGCCTAGCGTTCCAGATCATGGACGATCTGCTGGATGAAATTGGCGATAGCGCGACCATGGGCAAGACAACTGGTTCGGATCGTCGTCAGGCCAAGGCCACTTATCCGCAGCTGCTGGGCATTACCCAAGCACAGGAAAAGGCCCAAGATCTAATTGAAGATGCTTTGAGCACCATGAGCTGTTTTTCCGATCAGGCCGAGCCGCTGCGTCTGATTGCCCGCTTTATCGTCTCAAGAGCCTGTTAACTGATGACGCATCTGCTCGAACAGATCACCTCCCCAGTCCAGCTGCGTGAGCTGACCGATGGTGATCTGCCGCTGTTGGCGGACGAGCTACGTAGTTTCACCATCGATAGTGTGGCTCATACTGGCGGTCATCTCGGTGCTAGTCTCGGTGTTGTAGAGTTGACGATCGCCCTGCATTACATTTTCGATACCCCAGAGGATCGTTTAATCTGGGACGTCGGCCATCAGTCCTACCCACATAAAATACTAACCGGCAGACGGCAGCAGATGCAGACGCTGCGCCAGCGCCATGGTTTATCCGGATTTACGCGACGAGAAGAGAGCCTTTACGACCCATTCGGCGCTGGCCACTCCTCCACTTCTATTTCGGCAGCGTTGGGAATGGCCGTGGCCATGCGCCAACGTCAACAGCGCCGCAAAGTCATTGCCGTCATTGGCGATGGTGCCCTCACTGCGGGGATGAGTTTTGAGGCCCTAAACAACGCCGGTCAACACGATGATATCGATTTAGTGGTGGTCCTCAACGACAATGAGATGTCCATCTCTCGCAATGTGGGCGCTATAGCCGCCTATTTGAGTCGCATCCTCAGTGGTCAATTTTACACCCGCCTCAAAGATGGTACTGGACGGGTATTGGATAAAATTGCGCCACCCTTACGGCAGGCAGCCCGCCGTGCTGAAGGGCATGTCAAGGGAATGCTCACTCCTGGGACGCTGTTCGAGGAATTAGGTTTTAATTATCTCGGCCCCATTGATGGCCATGATTTTCATCAATTGTTACCGACATTACGTAACATCAAACGGTTAACCGGGCCGGTGCTGTTGCACGTGGTCACAAAAAAGGGTAAGGGTTTTGCGCCGGCTGAAACCAACCCCTGCACTTACCACGGGGTACAACCGTTTGATCGTCACACCGGGGTTGTGCAGGGCAGTGGCCATAAGGCTTCGTTTACGCGCGTGTTCGCCGACACATTGGTTGATCTGGCCCAGGCCAATCCTGGCATCGTTGCCATCACGGCCGCCATGCCAGAAGGGACTGGGTTGCACCTATTTCAGCAGCGTTTTCCCCAACGTTTTTTCGACGTCGGTATTGCCGAACAGCATGCAGTGACCTTTGCCGCTGGCTTGGCCTGCGAGGGCTTTATTCCGGTGGTAGCCATTTACTCGACCTTCTTGCAACGAGCCTACGACCAAGTGATCCACGATGTAGCCTTGCAGCAATTACCGGTGATCTTTGCTATTGACCGTGCTGGCCTAGTGGGCGCCGATGGGGCCACGCATGCTGGTGCTTTCGACCTCACCTTTCTGCGGGTTGTGCCCAATCTGGTCCTCATGGTACCCGCCGATGAAAATGAATTGCGCAGCATGTTAGCGACTGCCGTTACCCTGAATCGGCCGGTCGCTCTGCGCTATCCCCGCAGCGACGTGCTTGGCCTACCCACTGAGAAGCCGCAACTGTTGCCCATTGGCCATGGGCGTTGTTTACGACGTGGCAGTGATCATGACGACATCGTATTAATGGTGGTGGGACCAATGGTCCATCATGCGATTGCAGCGGCGGACATCCTGCAACAAGAGGATGGTTTGGCGATGACCGTATACGATGCCCGCTTTGTCAAGCCTCTTGATCGTCGGATGTTGCGTGATGCGGCCCAAAAACGTTACATTGTGACGCTGGAGGAAAATTCTGTTCTAGGCGGTTTTGGTGCGGCTGTCCTAGAATTCCTCAGTTCAGAACAGCTGTTTGGTCACGTCGCCGGTCAAAAGGTGGCGGTGTGGGGATTACCCGATCAATTTGTCCCCCACGGTACACAGCAGCAGTTATGGCAGGAGCTCCAGTTGGATGTAGCGGGTATTGTGGCACGGATTAGGCAGCTTGTGGGCAACAACACCGGATAATATAGACCATAATATGAACGATCACGCTCTCATTGATCCGCGCCTAGCGCAAGCCATCCTCGACATGACCCGCGAAGAGGATGATGTGTCGCTGGCGCACACACTGGTTCGTGAGCTCAACGTATTGTTGATCGGTCGAGGTCATGCCCAAGGGGTGGATCATATCGCCTTCTTTGAGGCGCGACAGGAAAAGGCCCCGACGCTGCTGGAAAGTACCGGAACGAGCCCCCCATGGCTAATAATGGATATGCTGGATCCAAACAAGATCCAGCGGCCCATTGAACAAGAACTCGGTCTGTCCGAGTCGCTCCACCAGGGTGCCCCAGTTTATCAGTTGTGTGAGCTTGGTTCGCGACGTGAGCGTTCTATTTACCCGACTATTGTCGTCGGGGTGCAGGGTTTTTTGGTGCTGAGTGGTGCTTCGGTGCCCTTGCATGTTACCCCGCTGGTGGAATTTTTTATCGAGTTATATCGCAATCAGGCCTCTCTCATCCATTCCAAAGAACGTGACCCATTAACAGGTCTATACAATCGGCGCGCTTTT
>JADGCM010000210.1 GCA_015228995.1 Magnetococcales bacterium | reverse complement strand
TTGGTTGTTATTGTGGCTCTCAAGCTGTTTCATCAGATACATCTGCTGAGCAATACCGATGATGTTACTCACCAACCAGTAGAGCATTAAGCCAGATGGCATACTCAGAAACATGACCGTAAAGATAACGGGCAAAAACAGAAATACCTTAGCTTGAACTGGATCTGCCGGGGCCGGGTTCAATTTGGTTTGAATCAACATCGACGCGCCCATGAGAATCGGCAGCACGTAGTAGGGATCCATGGCCGATAAGTCTTGAATCCACCAGAAAAACGGCGCGTGGCGCATCTCAACAGACAAGTAGAGCACGTTATAAAGCGCCACAAATACCGGTAATTGCAACAAAATGGGCAGGCAACCAGCCAATGGATTAGCCCCATTTTTCTGGTACAACTGCATCACCTCCTGGTTCAATCGCGCCTTATCGTCCGCATAACGCTTTTTTAAGGCTTCCATTTCTGGTTGTAGCTGCTTCATAGCGTTCATCGCCTGAGAGCTTTTTTTGGTCAGAGGATAAACGAGCAACCGCACCAAAATGGTCAGCAAAATGGTGGCAATACCATAATTATGCACAAACCGATTGAAAAACTGGAGTAGTTGCGCCAGAGGCTCCGCTAGAAAGTGAAACCAACCGTAATCGATTGAACGGTCCAGCCCCATGTTCTGCTCTTTCAGCAGATCAAGCCGTTTTGGCCCCATGAATAAGGTGTGGCGGATACTCTGGTGGGCACCCGGCGTGATCAGTTGTTGCGGAGAAACGATACCGGTACGAAACACCGGGGCATCGTGGTCAAAATAAAATTTTCTGACAAATTTTTCCGTACCCGGTACCAATGCCGCTAAGAAATATTTGTCACTGAAACCAATCCAGCCCCCCTGAGCCTCTTCGTGGGCATCACTCTTTAGCAGTGTCTCGTAATCTTGCTGTACCCGGCTGTCGCCGCTACCCTGCTGCGACCGAGTGCCACGGAAAAACCCCATCGGCCCTTCAAAACCCCAATTCGACTGCATCGACGCCTCGTGAGCAGCCGGTCTGGTACGCAATAAGTGGACGTAGTGGTGCGCACTTACCGGCAATGTCCCCTGATTAGAAATACGGTCTTCGATCTTCAGTGCGTAGGAATCCGCTTCTAACTCGTAGATCTTCTCAAATAACAAGCCGGTGTTGTTATTCCAGACCAGCCGCAGGCGCCCTTGGTTGTCGATATGGCTACTGCCCTCGACGCGCCACTGACTCTGTCGCGTTGGCATTGCCACGTTGTTGCTGTTTAAGAATCCCCCTTCTTCGACCAAAAACCGGGCCATTTCAGTAGAAAACAGCTGCACCGGCTCCGCTCCTCCAACAAGGCTCTCGCGATATTGCAGCAGTTGCAATTCAACCAACTGGGCCCCAACCAGGGAAATGCGCCCGCTCATCACCCGGTTGCTGAATGACGCGTACTGGCTATCGTTCTGGCCCTCCCGATCACGCCGCGTCGAAGGAACCAGCTGCGCCAACTGGGTGGGTGCCGTCAGAGACTGGCTCAGTACACTACCTGCCTCAGGCAGGGGCTTGTTGGCAACGGCAGCGCCACTCTCCGCTCCGCTCAGCGCCACGCTGGTCTGAGAAGGGGTGGGGACGTAGAGCGATAGATAGACTTGATAAAGTAGTAACAGCACAAACGACAAGGTAAGCGCTAAGACGGTACGCTGATCCATGATATAAATTCCTGAATGACTGCTAAGGGACCGGATCGATTCCGCCCGGATGGAATGGATGACACTTCAAAATCCTACCAACCGCCAGCAACCCTCCTCTCCAGGCACCATGACGGCTAATGGCCTCAGCAGCGTAGACAGAGCAGCTCGGCCAAAACCGACAAGATGGGGCCAACAATGGCGAAATAAACCACTGGTAAAACCAAACAAGAGCCAGCAGCGGATATTTCATGGTCTTGACAGATAGACCAATAACTGCTCAAGTTCACGCCGCAACACAACGTTCTCCACCCCAGCAGCAGCTGGGCGGGCAATAAACACGTGGTCGGCCATAACACGCCACTGACTGGATTCTAGTCGAAAAAACTCCCGCACCACCCGCTTGATGCGGTTACGCTGCACCGCTTTGCCGACCTTCCGACTCACCGTGATACCGAGACGGCTCACTGTTAACCCATTCTCCATGACGTAGAGGACGAACAAGGCACGCCGCCAACAGCGCCCACGCCGGAGCACCAGACGATAATCCGACGACGACAGCAGTCGTGCCGTTCTAGGAAATGGGTAAGCGGCCGCTGCGCCATTCGATGTCAACGTTCTTAAACAGTCAAGCGACGACGTCCACGGCGACGGCGACGAGCCAATACCGCCCGACCATCGCTAGTCTCCATGCGGGTACGAAAACCATGTGTGCGCTTGCGGCACAGATTACTCGGTTGAAATGTCTGCTTCATAGTGATTGATTCTCTTTCCAGGCCGTCGATTTTCCATTAAGATGGCAGGTTGTGACACGCTGCCCCGGTACATTCCGTCATCCGGAATCGCGCATGATAGAAATTTTAGTCTCCATACGCAAGGGTAGTGGTGTATGAGACGACGTTATAGAGAAAACATAATGGACACAATCTGGCAAAAAACTCTGGAGCTGATGCAGGAACAGGTATCGCGCCAAGTATTCGACGTATGGATTAAGCCACTCCGACCGACCGGACCGATCGAAAACAACACCCTAGAGCTACTGGTCGATAACGAATTTGCCGCTGACCGAGTGCGCACACGCTACGGCGCTTTACTAGAGTCCTGTCTGGCGAGCGAAACGGGCCAAGAGGTCCGAATTGCGTTCCGGATCGTGCCCACCCCAGTAGAACCATCCCCACCACCACCAGCCGCTCCGGTCACCCCTGTTGCTGCCACCA
>JADGCM010000209.1 GCA_015228995.1 Magnetococcales bacterium | reverse complement strand
ACAGTCAGCGCTACCCGGCTGAGGTGGTGCGGCAGGATGCGACTAGGGATTTGGCCCTGCTAAAGGTAAATGCTAGGCGGCCGTTGCCTCCCGCGCCGCTGGGCAATAACGACTTACAGCAGGTTGGCGATTCTGTGATCACGGTGGGGTGTCCTTTTGGGTTGGATCAGACGGTCAGCAAGGGCATTATTTCCGGGTTACGGAAAGAGGTGGTGATTGAAGGAATCCTGCACCGTGATTTAATTCAAACCGATGCGGCGATCAATCAGGGTAATTCAGGTGGGCCAATGGTGGCTGGAGATGGTACCGTTATCGGTATCAATACCGCCATCTACTCGCCAACGCAGGCATTTTCCGGTATTGGTTTTGCCGTGCCGGTCAATATGGTGCGTGATTTTATTGTGGAGGTGATGCCATTGCCTGAGGTGGTGCCGTCGCTGCCTAACCCGTGGTGGGGCAACAGTGCCGGGCAGCCAGTAGCAGCGCAAAGAATTCCGCCGCCACCCATTCCTGCGAATGCCGTGGCTCCCCATGGTGACCGTGGTGCCTGCGAAAATTGCCACCAAATTTTGCGTACTGGGCAGTTGGTACGCCAATTGGTACCGATGAATTCGGTGCCGATGAATAATGGTGCCGGCCAGCCGGTCACTGCTTGGCCAGCGGCTCCGGGTGGGGCGGTGGGGCGTAATGTGGCCTTGACCCCCTCTCCCTCCTGGATTGGTGCTGAATTCCAGCCGTTAGATCCAGCTTTGGCGCAACGCTCCCAATCGGTGGCGCCGGAGGGGGTTTTTGTGCAGACGGTGCAGACCGACTCGCCAGCCGAGCAAGGGGGCTTATTAGCAGGGGATATCATTTTCAAGCTGGATGGTCGTTGGGTTCGTTCGCCAGAGGAGCTGCAAGGTCGTTTGGCTGGTTATGGGGTGGGTGAACGGGTTAGGTTCTCCGTGGTGCGTAATCGCCAGCGTCGTGACGTGACCATCGTTCTTAATGTGCCACCGCCGGTGAATGTGGTTGGGCAGGCTGTGGCGCCGGCTGCGTTAGCGAATGACCAACCAGCCAATCCGGCTAAGCCAGCTAAGCCGGCTAAACCGGCCAAGCCAGTGCCAACTGAGTTCGAGTGGCTAGGGATGGAGTTGCAGCCGGCGCAGTCGCAGAAACCGGCGAAGAAGGCGGCCAAGACAGCGCCGCAGACTGCGGCTCAGGCCCAAGCTCAAGCAGCTGCGGCTTTGGCGCAACCGGGCCAGAAAGCCAAGCAAGGGGCTTTGGTCACAGAGCTGGAACCTGGTTTACAGGCGGAGTTAGCGGGAATTTTGGCCAATGACACCATTATGGCCATCAATGGCATGCCGGTATCCACTGATATTGAACTGGATAAGGCCATCAATGCTGCCAATCAGGCTCAAAACATCCTGCTGGATGTGGATCGTGGCGGCAAGCGGATGTTTGTAACCTTGAAATGACGTTTGTGGGGGAGGTTGGACACCCCCTGTGGTTATGTTTACGGGTCACTGTGGGCAGGAGGAAGTAAATGAACGGAAAGAATAGAGGTGGGGGCTCTCCACAACAAGCTAACGGCCGGTTTAAGCCGGCGTCGGTCGCTGGTGCGACGGCTGCCGCCGCAAAGCCAGCCGATCAGAATTCAGGCGGGGATAATCCCATTGCGAATAATTTGGATGCCGTGCTCCAGCAGCAGTTGAACGATAAATTAGGGATGAAACCGAAGGTAGATGAAACCGTTGTCACTGCTGGTGCCGCTGCGGTTGCGGACAGTAGCGACGATAAGAAGGTTGATGAAGTGGCTTCTTCGGTAGCGGTTGCGGCCGATGCAGCTCCTGCTGAGGACAAGAAAGTTGACGATGCTACCGTTGATGCAATTAAACCAGACGAAGCGAGCAAGGCGGATGTGATCACTCCAGTAGTGGTTGTAGCCGACGCGGCTCCGGTTGAAGAGAAAAGCGACGATAAGAAGGCCGATGATGCCGCTGTCGACGCAGTCAAAGCCGACGAAGTCAAGGCAGACGAAGTCAAGGGAGACGAGGCCAGCAAAGTTGACGTGATTACCCCGGTGGCGGTTGTGGCCGACGCAGCTCCTGCTGAGGATAAGAAAGTTGACGATGCCACTATCGACGCAGCCAAGCCAGACCCAGTCAAGGCGGACGAGGCTAGCAAGGTTGATGTGATCACTCCGGCGGTGGTTGTTACTGACTCGACTCCAGCGGCTGTGACCAGCGTGCCGCCGGTGCCGTTGGCCGATCTGCCAGAGGCAGGAGCAGATAAGAGTGAGGATAAGAAAGTGGTTGATGCAGACAAACAGGGTGAAACCAAGGATGATGCCCCCAAGGCTGTTGATGCAGCTCCAGCGGCTGTGGCCAGTGTACCAACACCGCAGAAGGTCAATTTGTCTGCCTGGACGCCGAGGCCGTTGAAGCCGGTGGTGGCTGTAGAGAAAGACGAGAAGAAACCAGCCGATGAGGCTAAAAAGGATGAGGCTAAAAAGGATGAGGCCAACATAGCTCCCAGCCTGCCAACGCCGCCCAAGGTCAATCTATCGGCCTGGACCCCTAGGCCGTTTGGGACGTCGCCGCTGGGAACATTATCTGGGAGTACGGACAAGGGTGAAGATAAAAAGGTGGTCGAGGCGGAGAAGCCCGTCGCCAGCCCGATCCCAGCTTTGACCCCCTTTGCTGCGACGAGCGATGCAGCGAAAGAGATAGCGAAGGATACGCCAGCGGCTAGCGAGGAGATGACTTTTGCCGCTCCCGTGCGTAAGGATGCCTTTGTTGCTGCTGCTGAAAAAGAACGAGTATTGAAGGCGATCCGCGATGCGGCCTCCAAGAGGGTGGAAGATGCTCTTGAAATTCGCGCCTTGAAGGCGGCACACCAGCAGCACCAAGA
>JADGCM010000015.1 GCA_015228995.1 Magnetococcales bacterium | reverse complement strand
CGAGTGTGGGGGTGGTCCGGGTCGATGGTCCGGGTCGAGCGGCGTCGCTGTTGGCGGAGCTGGCGGTGACGGTTGGTTGCCAGCGCTTTTTACTTGAACAGGCGGTTATGGGTGCCGAGGTCACGGCCACGATCCTGGATCGGCAGGTGTTGCCCCTGATTGAGATTCGTCCCAAGCAGGGATTTTACGACTATCATAACAAGTATAATTCCGGTCGGACCGACTATTTGATGCCGCCGCCCTCTTTATCGGTGGCAGATCAGGCACAGGTGAGCCAAATGGCGTTGCTGGCGCACGATTTGGTGCGGTGTCGCGGTTTGGTGCGGGTTGATTTGATGGTGGGGGTTGATTTGGATGGGGCCGCTTTGCCCTCGGTGCTGGAGATCAACACCATCCCTGGCATGACTGAATTGAGCTTGGCTCCTCGTGCGGCCGCTGCAGTGGGGATCGATTTCGACGCTTTGGTGGAGCGTATTCTCCAAGGGACTCGGCTCGGCGTGGTTGGTCATGACAGCACGTTGGATTAAGCGGTTGTTGGTATTGGTGTTAGTGGTCGGCGTGCTGGTGGGGTGGCGCGAGGCTTTTCGTCCGGGGTATTTTCCGGTCAAAGGCATTCGTTTGCATGGGGTGGTTAACACCGCTGAAAACGAGGTCATCAGTGCTCTACAGGTGCCGGACGACATCAATATCTTGACCTTGAATCCGGGCAAGTTGCGGGAGCAGTTGCTGGAGGCGTTGCCTTGGGTGCGGCAAGCGCGTGTGGAGCGACTGTTACCCAGCACGCTGATTGTCAAGCTGGAGGAAAAGGTGCCGGTCTGTCTGACTAGGCGAGGGGATCAGCTGTGGTTGCTGGATGAATATGGTCAGCCCATCAAGGAGTTGCGCCCTACCGACCCCTATTTGCAGCCAATCGTGTACATGGTGGGTGGCGATATTCGGGCGGAGTCGGTGGTCCGTATCATGAACCTATTGGGCCGACATCCCTGGTTACGGCAACAGGTGGCTGAGGTGGCTTTTTTACCGGGGGAGCGATGGGCCATGTACACCCGTAGTGGCTTGAAGGTATTGTTTTCTCCCGCAGTTGAGTCGGAGTTATTGTTGCTAAAAAGATTACAAAAGAAATACAGAATGCTTGATCGGCAGATACGCCAAGTTGATCTCCGAGTTGCTGGCCTGATAGCGGTGCGGCCGGCTCAGACTACGGGGGCCATGTAGCGTCGTCTCTTGTCGATTTTGTCGATTTTGTCGGTATTGGCTGCCATTAATCTGGATGATGTGTTATGTCTAGAGACCAAAATATATTTGTCGGTTTAGATATTGGTACAACAAAAATATGTTGTGTGGTAGCGGATGTCCAACCGGATGGTCGCGTCGACATCATCGGTATGGGCAGTCGGTTGTCGCGTGGGCTTAAGAAAGGGGTGGTGGTGGACATTGAGGCCACCCGCGAGAGTATGCAGCAGGCCATCGAAGAGGCAGAGATGATGGCGGGTGTCCAGATTGGCCCTGTCTATGCCGGCATCTCAGGGGCCCACATCCGTTGTGGCAACTCGCATGGGGTGGTGGCCATTCGTGATCGTGAGGTGACCGAGTACGATGTCCAGCGTGTTTGGGATGCGGCGCGAGCGCAACCGATCAGTGCCGACCGTGAGATCCTGCACGTCATTCCCCAAAAGTACAAGGTCGATACCACCGAAGTCTTCAAAGAGCCTCTTGGTATGTCGGGAACCCGATTAGAGGCCAGCGTTCACATCATTACTGGGGCAATCTCTTCCGCCCAAAACATCATCAAGTGTGCCAATCTGTGCGGTCTGGACGTCATGACACTGATCGCTGAACCGCTGGCAGCCGCTGAGGCGGTATTGACTGCGGATGAACGTGAGCATGGCGTCTGTCTATTGGATATTGGCGGCGGCACCACGGATATTGCCATTTTCAGCAAAGGCTACATCCAGCACACAGCGGTGCTGGCAATCGGTGGCGACCATTTGACCAACGACATTGCCGTCGGCTTGCGGACGCCAACTTGGGAGGCAGAGCAGCTCAAACGTACCTACGGTTGCGCATTGGCATCCATGGTGAGTCCGGATGAGGTGGTCGAGGTGCCGAGCATCGGCGAACGCAAGGCGCGTTCGTTGGCGCGACATATCCTGGCGGAGATCCTTGAGCCAAGGGTAGAGGAGTTGTTTACGCTGGTCAATCGCGAGATTGTCCGTTCTGGGTTCGAGCACGATATCGACGCCGGCATTGTCTTGACCGGAGGTTCGGCCATCACCGAGGGGATGGTCGAGTTAGCTGAGGAGGTGTTCAATAAACCGGTGCGCCGCGGCAATCCGCAGGGGATCGGCGGTTTGGTCGATGTGGTCGATAGCCCGGCCTTCTCAACATCGGTGGGCTTGGTATTGTATGCCAGTCGTTATGAACGGCGGGAGTCGTCTCAGTACGCTGTGGACGATGGCGGCGGGGTTCGGTCTTTGTTCCACAGGGTTCGTGGCTGGTTTAGTGGTATTTTCTAGATTGTAATATTTAATGTATTGATCGGGATTCGGCTCTTGGGGGGAGATGATACAATGAGTTTTGAATTTGATTCCGGAAACGATTTTGACGCATGCATCAAGGTAGTCGGTGTAGGTGGCGGCGGTGGTAACGCTGTCAACAACATGATTCAATCGCAGCTTGCTGGGGTGGAGTTTATTGTTGCCAACACCGATGCGCAGGCGTTACAGCGCAGTTTGGCCCCGACCCGCATTCAAATCGGTGAAAATCTGACCCGTGGTTTGGGCGCGGGCGCCAAGCCAGACGTGGGAATGAGGGCGGCTGAAGAGAGCCAGGAGCGGATTCGTGAAGCCATTCGTGGCGCTGATATGGTGTTCATTACCGCCGGTATGGGTGGCGGCACGGGTACGGGGGCGGCGCCAGTCATTGCTAAAATCGCCAAAGAGATGGAGATCTTGACGGTAGCGGTGGTGACCAAGCCGTTCGATTTTGAAGGCAATAAGCGCTCGGCTTTTGCCGAGCAGGGATTGGAGGAGCTGCGGCGGCACGTCGATACCATTATCACCATCCCTAACCAGAAATTGGTCGGCGTTTCCGGTCAGAATACCCCCATGGTAGAGGCTTTTCGGAAGGCGGATAGCGTGTTGTACGATGCTGTGCGTGGCATCACCGATCTGATCACGGTACCGGGGGTGATCAACGTCGATTTTGCTGATGTGCGTACCGTTATGGCTGAGATGGGCCATGCGATGATGGGGGCTGCCGAGGCTTCCGGCGATACCCGTGCTGTGGATGCGATGATGATGGCCATCTCCAGCCCGTTGCTAGATGACGTGTCGGTGCATGGGGCGCGCGGGGTACTGATTAATGTCACTGGCGATTACAAAATGACCATGCGTGAGATTAACGAGGCCGTCTCTATGGTGCGGGAGATGGTCTACGAAGATGCCAACATCATCTTTGGTACCGCTATCGATGAAACCATGCAGGACTCGGTGCGCATTACGGTGGTGGCGACCGGTATTGGCATTGCGGACAAGGTCGCTCTGCCCGCGAAGGGGCAGTTGCGTGCCGTGGGAGGAGGGGGGCGTAATGTTGCTGTGGGTCGGCCGCAGGGCCATACCACCGGCACCAGACCGACCGCAGCAGAATTGGCTGAGGAGGCGCATGATGAGGAGTTGCGCCTGCCGGAGAGAAAAGTAGTGGGGCAAGCGGCTGGTCGGCGACGTGCCAACTTCAGTACGCTGAACCACGATGGCGACCTTGAGGAGCCGACTTACATCCGTCGGCAGCGCGAACAAAAATTATGACGGGCCGTTATTGACGCCGATGCGCCGTATTCTGGTCACCAGTGCCCTGCCTTATGCCAATGGAGCAATCCATTTGGGTCATTTGGTGGAGTATATCCAGACCGATATTTGGGCGCGTTATCAGCGTTTGCGGGGGCACGATTGTCTGTATCTGTGTGCCGACGATACCCACGGCACACCGATTATGCTGCGTGCCAAACGGGAGGGAGTCACCCCGGAACAGCTGATTGAGCGGATGTCTCAGGAGCATCGGCGCGATTTTGACCGATTTGCGATTCAGTTTGACCACTATTACAGCACCCATTCCCCTGAAAACCGGCAACTGGCGGAGCAGATCTACCTCAAGCATAGGGCTGCTGGCCATATTCGTACGGCTGTTATCCAACAGGCCTATTGTCCGCACGACCAGATGTTTTTACCGGATCGGTTCATTCGTGGTTGTTGTCCGGTTTGCCAAGCGGCTGATCAATATGGGGATAGTTGCGAGGCCTGTAGTGCGACTTATACGCCGCTTGAGTTGACCGATGCCCGTTGTGCGGTGTGTGGTACGGCCCCGGTGGCGCGTGACTCAGAGCATCTGTTCTTCAAGTTAGACGATTTCCGTCCCTTCTTGCAACAGTGGACGCGCGGGGGACATATCCAAGACGAGGTAGCCAATAAGTTGGAGGAGTGGTTCAGCAGTGGGCTGAAGGATTGGAATATATCGCGTGATGCTCCCTATTTTGGTTTTGCTATTCCCGATGCGCCCGGGAAGTTTTTCTACGTCTGGCTGGATGCTCCGATCGGTTATATGGCGACCACCTTGAGCTATTGTCAGCAACAGGGACGTTGCTTTGATGATTACTGGCTCAATAACGATGCAGACCGGCCCACGGAGGTGTATCACTTCATCGGTAAGGATATTCTCTATTTTCACGCCCTGTTTTGGCCAGCGGTGCTGCATGGAGCGGGTTTTCGGACGCCGAACGCCATCTTTGCCCACGGCTTTCTCACCGTCAATGGCCAGAAGATGTCGAAATCGCGGGGCACTTTTATCGATGCCCGCCACTACCCGGATACGCTCAACCCAGAGTATTTGCGCTATTACTACGCCACCAAACTGACCAGTCGCATCGACGATATCGATCTCAACCTCGACGATTTTATCGCACGGGTCAACAGTGATTTGGTTGGTAAGTTAGTGAATTTAGCCTCCCGTACCGCCGGTTTTATCCATAAGCAGGGGGGGGGGCGGTTAGCAGCGGTCTATCCAGACGACGGTGGGCTTTATCAGGCCTTTGTCGCGGCTGGTGATGAAATTGGAGCTTTGTACGAGGGGCGTGAGTTTGCGCGTGCCATGCAGGCGATCATGCGTCTGGCAGAGCGGGCCAACCAATATGTGGAGGCACAGTCGCCCTGGAAGTTAGCGAAACAGCCCGGGCAGGAGTTATTGGTACAGCAGAGCTGCACGGTGGCCCTCAATCTATTTCGGTTGCTGGCGACCTATTTGCAACCAGCCTTGCCGCTGACAGCGGCGCGAGTAGCGGCTTTGTTTAACCTACCGGCATTGAGTTGGGATGCCCGAGAGACGCCACTGTTTGACCAACCAATCCAGCCTTTTTCTCATCTCATGGCCCGCATTGAGCGGGCCACCATAGATGCCATGTTGTTGGCAGCAGCAGCACCGCCGCCGCCATCGCCGCCGCCAACACCATCGGTGGTAGTGCCTGCAGCCCCAGAGCTGCTCCCTGAGATCCCCTACGATCTCTTTGCCCAGGTTGATTTGCGTATTGCCCGTATTGAACAGGCGACTTTGGTCGCTGGGGCGGATAAGCTGCTGTGCCTAACCCTGGACCTGGGGGCACAGGGGCAGCGCACGGTATTGGCGGGTATTCGGGCTGCCTACCCCAATCCAGAGATATTGGTGGGACGGCTGACGGTGATGGTGGCCAATTTACAGCCGCGCCAGATGAAATTTGGTCGTTCCGAGGGGATGGTGTTGGCCGCTGGCACGGCGGGTAGCGACCTCTATCTACTGGCAGCGGATAGCGGCGCCCAGCCTGGTATGCGGGTTAAGTGATCGACGGCATGGATCAACGGCTCTCCCTGGTTACCCTCGGCGTCAGCAACTTGGTCAAGGCACGCGCTTTTTATGAAATGCTCGGCTGGAAGGCCTCTGAAGCCAGTTGTGAACAGGTTTGTTTCTTTCAGACCGGCTCCATGGGGATTGCGCTTTACCCCATGGATGAATTGTTGGCAGATACCGGAAAAACAGGTACCCATCCCGTTTCCGGCGGGATCACACTGGGAATCAACGTTCCACGGCGTGAAGATGTCGATCGTGAGCTGGCCACGGTATTGGCCTGTGGTGCCGCGCCGCTGCAACCAGCCACTGATACCCCGTGGGGGGGACGCACCGCCTACTTTGCCGACCCGGATGGTCACCCTTGGGAGATCACCTGGGCGCCCATGTTTCCCTTGGGACCAGCGGGAGAGTTGATTCTACCGTAAGGTACGTTGGGAACCAATCCAATGTGCTACATAGTGGTTATACATGTCTGAATCGATATACTTACTCGGAGAGGATGGCTTGCTGAGAGGCATGCAGGAGCGGTCTTACGAAAGCGAAGATTCGCTCCAAACCTTGGTTGAACGCTATCCTGAACTGTTGGCTGGAGACCAGATAAGTCCAGCTTGCCCCCGTCGTTGGTTGCTGATTAGTCGGGAAATGGCTGTTCCAGGTGAAGCAGATGGGTCGAATCGCTGGTCTTTAGATCACCTGTTTGTCGACCAGGACGGGATCCCGACATTGGTAGAGGTCAAACGGAGCAGTGACACCCGCATACGTCGGGAGGTGGTTGGGCAAATGCTCGATTATGCTGCAAATGGTATCGTTTACTGGCCTACCGAAATGATGAGAGGTTGTTTTGAGGCAACCTGCAAAATGCGTCATGAGGATCCGGATGCTGTTCTGGCTAGATTTCTTGATCAGGGGGGCAATAACGATCCGGGGGTTTTCTGGAATGCGGTAGACAGCAATTTGCGCTCTGGGCGCATTCGATTGGTGTTTCTGGCAGACCAAATCCCGGCTGAATTGCAGCGAGTGGTCGAGTTTCTCAATGAGCAAATGGCGCGGGTAGATGTGATCGCTGTGGAACTAAAGCAGTTCGTTGGCCAAGGAATCCAAACCCTGGTCCCTCGTCTCATTGGCCAGACCGTACTGACCAAGCAGAAGCAAGAAGGTCGTTCTGCTAAGAAACAGTGGGATGAAGAATCCTTCTTGAATCTTCTCAATGAGAATAAGGGGGGTGAGATTGCGGCCATTGCCAAACGTATGATCGACTGGATGAGGCGCAATTCAGATGAACTTAGCTGGGGAAGCGGCAAGGAAAATGGCAGTGTAGCAGGCGTTATCAAACGTGATGGCAAGGCAATAAAACCTTTTTATATTTACTCGACCGGGGTCGTCTATGTCCCCTTTCCATTTCCTCCTGATCATGAAAATCGGTACCTACTTTTTAAAAAAATCAACGCGATTGATGGTATCAAAATCGAGGAGGAAAAAATCAAGGATACTGCTGCTTGGCCACCGTTCTCTTTGGCTGTCCTTCAGAACGAGGCATCACTGAATCAGTTTTTTGATGTGTATCAGTGGGTGATCGACGAATTGCATAAGGGGTGAAACACGTTACGGCAGCAAATCGGCAGCGGTTTGAATGATCAGTGGCCAAATCCGTCTGGGTAGGGACTGTTGGAGGTAGAGCTTGGCAATGTCCACAATGGAGCCATCCTCTCGGAATAGGGTGCCGCTGTCTTCCAGGCATAGCCTGGGTTTACCGTCTTCTACCAAAAACCAGAAACGGTACTCGGGCTGACCCAGCACATCGTTTGGTAATTTGTTTTGTCGATACGATGTGGTTTGCGGAAATTGCTTGAACCATTCGTCTCGTGGACCACCGCACATCCCGGAACTATCAAGGTAGCCATTGACGCACTGCCACCGTTTTTTAAGGCCAAAGGCGGCGTGGCTGAGGAACGTGGCAATAAATCGATAGCTGATCACCGCCGGAGTCGATGGAGGCGATTGTTTGGGTGGCTCCACCTGTATTACCTTGCACAGGTGGTCAAGCACAGCTCGCGGATGCTTCTCGAACACCAGCTTAGACCACCTTCCCTGGTTGGATGGGGTTAAGTCATGGACGTGGATGCTGCCTTCGATGTTAATACTCAATACCATTTTTGGTTGTGATTGGTAATCGACCAAGTCCAGGCAATCATACTGACCTCCCCCTGGATGAGTGCGAATAATTCGGAATCGGTCGGGAAAGCGACGAACCAACTCCGTCACGAAACGCCAAGCTGCAATTTCAAGTATTTGCTCGTTGTTCATAGTGTCTCCTGAACGGTTGTAATGTAGCGATGCCGCGATTGTAGCTATTCTTTGAGATAGGTGCAACCTAGCGCTCGCCAACTACCAACATGGGCATTGATTATGACAGGATAATCAAGCATTATAAGCGGCCCTTGCGATTTCTCTCGAAACAGGCCTTATTGTACACATTAAAAGACGATGGAACTGATTGTTGTTGGCCTCAGCCACAAGACGGCACCGATCCACATCCGAGAACGCTTTGCCTTGGTGCCAGAGGAGGTGGCCGAGCCGCTGCGCGAGCTGTTGCGGCAGCCGGGTATTAGCGAGGTGGTGTTGCTGTCAACGTGCAATCGAGTCGAGATTTATGCGGTAGGTCAACAGGTTGAAAGGGATGTTGGCACGTTAGTGGCTTGGTTAGCGTCGTTGCAGCGTATGGCAGCGGATGCTCTGTCCCCCTACCTGTATATCCACACCCATACCCAGGCGATTCGGCATGGCTTTCGGGTGGCGGCTAGTCTGGACTCCATGGTGGTGGGTGAGGCGCAGATTCTTGGTCAGATGAAACAGGCCTTCCAACAAGCGGTTGCCGTCGGTAGTGTTGGCCGTGTTTTGCAGCGATATTTTCAGTACGTCTTTCATGTTGCGAAGCGTATTCGTAACGAGACGGCCATTGCCGAGCAGGCGGTGTCCATTGCCTCGACCGCCGTTTCTCTGGCACGGCGCATCTTCGGACAGCTGACAGACAGTGTCTGTCTGCTTATTGGTGCCGGGGAGATGTGTGAATTGGCCGCCCGTCACCTAGTAACTAACGGCGTCAAACGGGTGCTGGTCACCAACCGTACCCTGAGTCGTGCTGAAGATTTGGCAGCGTTGTTCGCAGGCGAGGCCTTTCCTTTGGAGGAACTGGCAAGCCAGTTGGATCGCGCCGACATCATCTTATCTTCGACAGGGGCGCCGCACCATTTGGTGACGCCTGCTATGGTTAAAGCAGCTCTGAAAAAACGCAAACAACGGCCGCTGTTTTTTATCGATATTGCGGTGCCACGCGACATCGACCCCCATATCGCCGACATGGACAATGTGTTTTTGTACGACATCGACGATCTGCAGCAGATGGTCAATCATCACCTCAGTGAGCGTTACCAAGCGGCCACCCAAGCAGAAATTATTGTCGACGAAGAGGTGCCTGAGTTTCTTAATTGGTTGAGCAATCTTGGGGTCGCTCCCACCATTGCGGCGTTGCGGCAGCAGTTTCATGAGCTGCGCGACCAGGAGTTTGACCGTTTATTGCGCGAGTGGGCGGATCTAACACCTCTACAACGACAACGATTAGACGCGTGGAGTCGGCTTTTGATGAATAAATTGCTGCATACCCCGATGACGCAGCTGCGCCAGATGGCTAATGGAGAAGAGGGAGATCTTTATGTCACAGCTGTGCGTAAGGTATTTAAACTTTACGTAACCCCAGACCCAGCAGACGGAACGGACTGATTTGGCCTTTGATGCTTCATTTTTAACGTAAAATCTGATACCCTCAAAGATCGCGGGCATTTGGTAGCAGGGAGAGGAGATAGGAAATGGTTTTTTCGCCGGAATGGGAGCGTCGGTATGTCGAGAACACCCATGCGAGCGTCTGGCCCTGGTCGGATTTAGTCTCCTGTGCCATGAGGCATTCTGCGGCTAAATTGGCGGCTGGTGCCAATACGCGGGTGTTGGAGATTGGCTGTGGGGCAGGGGCCAATGTGCCTTTTTTTCAAAAATTTGGGGTGAGCTATTGCGGGATCGATGGCAGTGAAGCGGTGATTGCGCGGCTGCGCTCTCGGTTTACTGCCTGGCAAGATCGCTTTTTTGTGGCTGACTTTACTACCACGATGCCTGTTCAAGGTCCGTTTGATATCATCGTCGATAGAAGTTCGATGACCCACAACACGGAACAAGACATCCGCCGTGGCTTGGGGCTCATCCATCAGGAAATGATGCCGGGAGGTGTTTACTACGGTATTGGCTGGTTTTCCGTCCAATGCAGCGAATTTACCAGGGGCCATCCTGCTGAGGACGATTGGACCCGCATGGGGTACCACGATGGACCATTTTTTGATACGGGTAAAGTCCACTTCTCGGATAAAATGCACCTACTTGATCTGTTCCAGGATTTTGAGATCCTCTCGCTGCAACATAGTTTGGTCATGACGGAAATTCCAGTATCTGAGGAGAAGTTAGCCTATTGGAATATAGTCGCCAGAAAAAGGTCCTCGTGAGGGTTGGGTTGATATGTCTTTATTAGACCAGTTACAAATGATGGTCCGACGTCACGCCGAGTTACATGCTTTGCTCGGTTCCGCCGGTGTCATGAACGATCAGGAGCAGTATGCTCAATTGAGTCGCGAGTTTGCCGGCCTGGATCCGGTCGTTGAAGCTTACCAGTTTTACTGCCGATTGGAGCAGCAGTCACAAGAATCCGAAGCGATGATGCGAGAAAGCAGTCACGACCAGGAGTTGCGTGAATTGGCGCGGCAAGAACACGAGCTTCTCAAAGAACAGTTACAGCAGCAATACCAGCAGTTGCAAATTCTGCTGTTACCAAGCGACCCCAACGATGGCAAGAATGTCATTCTGGAGGTGCGGGCCGGTACCGGTGGTGAAGAGGCGGCCTTATTCGCTGCCGAACTGTTTCGTATGTACAGCCGCTTCGTGGAAGCGCAGCAATGGCGGCTGGAAATTCTCTCCTCCAGTCCCACCGCTATCGGTGGTTTTAAGGAGGTAGTAGCAATGATCACCGGTGATCGTGCTTATTCGACCCTAAAATTCGAGTCTGGGGTGCATCGGGTGCAACGGGTACCGGTTACCGAAGCCGGGGGGCGTATCCACACTTCGGCTTGTACTGTGGCGATTCTCCCGGAGGCGGACGATGTCGATATTCAAATTGACGATAGAGAGCTGCGTATTGATGTCTATCGTTCTTCTGGTCCGGGTGGTCAGAGTGTTAATACCACCGACTCTGCGGTACGCATCACCCACATTCCGACTGGTTTAGTGGTGATTTGTCAGGACGAAAAATCGCAGCACAAAAACAAAGCGAAGGCGATGAAGGTACTACGGGCGCGTCTTTACGACCTCGAACAACAGTCCGCCGCCCAAGAACGTTCACAAGAACGGCGCAGCCAAGTAGGCTCTGGGGATCGATCCGAACGCATCCGTACTTACAACTTCCCCCAGAACCGAGTCACAGATCATCGTATTAATGTCACTTGGCATCAGCTGGAGGCGATGTTGACCGGTGATATCGGGGCCATGTTGTCCGAATTGACCTCCCATCACCAAGCCAGCCTGTTGGCGGCTATGGGAAAGGGGTGATGGTTACCGCAAGAGGTGATACAATGTCCCTTGCGGCTTTCGCATCCCTTACTCCTGGCCGCTTCATGCCTTCCCCTCTCCCCTTGTGGGGGAGGGGGTCGGGGGGTGAGGGGTGATAAAGTCTGTTACAGAGAGGAATTGGCATGGAGTTGCGTACGGATCCACTCGACGATCATTTCCACGATGCTTGTGGCGTTTTTGGCGTTTATAACCATCCTGAAGCGGCCAATCTGGTCTATCTGGGCCTTTATGCCTTGCAGCACCGTGGCCAAGAGTCGGCGGGCATTGTCTCGGCCCATGAGCGTATTTTGCACATTAATCGTGGTCGTGGCTTGGTTGCAGATGTGTTTAAGCAACAGGACATGGAACGTTTGTGCGGCACCCAAGCGATTGGTCATGTGCGTTACTCAACTGCGGGAGGCAGCGCCAATCAGCGCAACCTGCAACCACTGGTTGTCGATACAGCGGTGGGGGGGATGGCGATTGCCCACAATGGTAATCTGGTTAATGCACTGACGATGCGGCGCCGACTTGAGGAGCGCGGCTCGATTTTTCAATCGACGATGGATACCGAGGTGATTGTCCATCTGACAGCGTTGTCGCGGCGGACCAGCTTTTCCGAGCGCTTGATTGATGCATTGGAGCAGGTCAAGGGTGCCTATTCGCTGGTGGCGATGAATGAGGGCTGTATCATCGGGGTGCGTGATCCCAACGGCTTTCGGCCGTTGGCACTGGGGCGGTTGCGTGATCAGGGCTACGTCATCTCTTCGGAGACCTGTGCCATGGACCTGATCGATGCTGAATTTGTCCGTGACATTGAACCAGGGGAGATGATCGTCATTGATGGCGATGGTCTACATTCGAGTTTCCCTTTTGGGCGCGAAAACCGCCATCTCTGCATTTTTGAGTTCATCTATTTTGCTCGTCCCGATTCCTCTATCGATGGTGTCAATGTCTACGAGGCGCGCAAGCGCATCGGGGCCCGCTTGGCTCAGGAACAGCCGGTCAAGGCCGAGGTGGTGATTCCGGTGCCCGATTCCGGGGTGCCGGCAGCGCTCGGCTTTGCCTATGCCTCGGACATCTGCTTTGAATTAGGCATCATTCGTAATCACTATGTGGGCCGCACCTTTATCGAGCCGCAGCAATCAATCCGTAATTTTGGGGTTAAAATCAAGCTAAATAGCACGCCGGAGGTCATCGCTGGTAAACGGGTGGTATTGATCGACGATTCGGTGGTGCGTGGCACAACCAGCCGTAAGATCGTCAAGATGGTGCGTGACGCCGGAGCGCGTGAAGTGCACGTCCGCATCGCCTCACCGCCCACCTGCTACCCCTGTTATTACGGGATTGATACACCAACGCGGCGCGAATTATTGGCTGCCAACCATTCGGTTGATGAGATGCGTGCCTACATCGGTGCCGACTCGCTGGCTTTTATCTCCATCAAAGGGCTTTACCAGGCTGTGAACGGGCTGGGTGGCTACTGCGACGCCTGTTTTTCCGGCAGATACCCGGTGCCCCTGTCTGTTGGGGAAGACGCTTCTGGTTGTGTGACTTTACTCAAAGAAGGCTGAAGGTAGTCCAGCCACAGTAAGGTTGCCCCGACCACTGCGGTGGGAACAGCGAGCAAATTTAACCCAGGTACCATGGCCATGGCCAAGGCAGCTAGACCGAAACCGAGAGTCACCATCGGTTCCTGTCGCATGTAGCGGCGAATCTCTGGGGATTGAATGCCGCGGTTGCCCATCGGAAAGTCAAGGTATTCCCAAGCCAACAACCAACTTGCCAGCAGGATACCGACTACCGAGCTGGCGATGTTGAGCCCTGGCACGAACGATAGCAGCCACAACATCAGCATCCACAAGGAGATGCGAATCAGTTTTTTTAGCTCATGTTGCAGGGACCGAAGCGCGTTACCAATGACGGTGGCCAAGCTGTCCATTGCTGGGGGCAGGGGCCTACCAGTGAGGAGCTGTTCGGCCTTTTCAGCCAATAGGCTATTAAAGGGAGCGCTGATCAGGTTAGCGGCAGCGGTAAAGGCCAGAGAGACGATCGTGATGAGCGTCGCTAAGAATATGGGCAATAACAACCATTCGATCCAGTTGAGCCAGTTAATCCAGTGCAACCAGCTGGGAATCCATTGATCAACTGAGTGGACGGTATCCCGATAATAACGAAAAAACCAAAGGGTGCCAAAGCCAAACAACAAAGAGTTGACCAGCAGTGGCACCATGACAAACGGCCGTAGCGGCGCCCGTGCTAGCAAGACGACACCACGCAGCAAGCAGAGAGCGCCTGGAAGTGGACTCCAACGCACGACTAATGGCTCTGACTAGCCGTTGAGGCCGCACATTCCCATACCACAGCCGCCACTTTGACAACCGCTCATGGGAGGCGGTGTGAAATCGGTGCCCCCGGTTTTACCGCCCATCACCCCACCGGTAGAGAAAATTTTGCGTACCTGTTGAGTCGAACCACATTTGGGGCAGGCCACCACTGGTTCTTCTGCCATGGCGTGGTTATGCTCAAAACGATGATTGCATGGATCACATTTATAGTCGTATATGGGCATTTGTTATTACTCCCTAAACGTGTTATTCACAGCTTTCCACTCATTAAAGCCGCTTTATGCTTCCCCCTCTCCACCTGTGGGAGAGGGGGTGGGGGGTGAGGGGGAAGGCCTTACTTCCCACCACGCTCAACACGGACACTGATCTCCATGACCACGTCGGGATGGAGCCGGATGCGCACCGCATGTTCTCCTAGGGTACGAATCGGTCGCACCGGTTCGATGATGCCCCGTGGCACTTCAATGCCATTGCGGGCCAGAAACTGGGCGATGTCATTGTTGGTCACGGAACCAAATAGCTTATCCATCACCCCTGCCGGGCGCTCAAGAATGATGGCTATCTCGTTGATACGGGCCGCCAGCGCTTCAGCGGCTGCTCGAACCTCCCGCTGACGTTGTTCAAAGGCCAGACGCTCAGTCTCGAAGCGGCCGCGATTCTCTTTGGTAGCAAACAGGGCCTTGTTTCTCGGTAGCAGATAATTACGAGCGTAACCATCTTTGACCCGTACGATCTCCCCTAATTCACCCAACTTACCAATTTTTTCTAAAAGGATCACTTCCATGATAAACGATTCACCCCCGACTATAACTCATTATAGGAGTGGTGGGCGGTTAGGTGGGCACGGATGTCCCACCAAGTATTAAACAGCCCAACCATAATAACCAGCAACAGCATCTCCCACCGTAACAGCAGCATCGTTACAAATAGTAACCAAACGATGCGGGGCCACTGGTGGTGCTGAAATAGAGCCCGAATGATAGCAACACCCTGAAAACTGTAAGGAATACACAAGAGTATCCCCATGTTAATCCCCAAGAGTTGCAGCATACCATCGGCGAACATCCCACAGGCGGCCATGGCAATCAAGGGCCATACCAACCAAAAGGGTAATTTCAGATGGGACAGGTCCTCCTGTTGCCACCAAGGACACTGCTTCTTCTCCATGTACCACGAGGCAACGGCCAAATTACCTGCTTGAATAAAAAACCATCCGGAGACGGTCAGGGCCGGAAAAATAAGTCCCATAAACTCAATGAACTGCCTGATCTGTTGCTTGGCCTCAGCCAGCATCACTGCATCGACCTGACGGCTCTGCGCCAAGGCATCAGATAGTTGCTGTTCGAGAGGTTGCAGATGCACAACGAACCTCTGTCCGAGATCAACTTCCGCCCATACCGCGACGACGACGCCACCTACCAGCATACAGACCCCAATGAGGTAGGCCGCTGCGAGACACCGACTCATCTTCCAGCCGGTGCGTAAGAGGTGGGCCGCCAACAGCACGAACGACAGTAAAAAAAAGAACACCATCAGGACCGTAGTCAAGCTGTGGCTAATCGCAAAAGCCAACCCCAATAGCAGGCCAGCTGCCGCGATACCAGACGACACTCCTTGGTGTAGGGCCGTCAGCAACAGTGGCAAAGGCACGGCCAACAGCAAAGGTGCCAGCCATGCCCCACCAAACACGGCCAGCACAAACAATGCCCCCGACAGCGATGCAGCGGCGATCAGATTCATTTAACCAAAAATGGTAACAAGGCGATCTGCCGTGCCTGTTTGATCGAACGCGCCAACGCCCGTTGATGCGAGGCGCAGACACCAGTGATCCGACTGGGTACCATTTTGCCCCTCTCAGTGATAAAGCGCGACAGTAATTTTGGGTCTTTATAATCGCTGACGACACTCTTGTCGGCACAGAAGAGACAAACCTTGCGCCTTCTAAAGAAGGGACGTTTGCCGCCCTCACTACGCTGATAGGGACGGCCGCCAAACCGGCCACCACGATCTGCGGCGCCGTTATCCCCATCTCCCTCTTCTCTGAGCGGGCTGGTTCCCGCTTCCGTGGCATATTCTCTTACCATGATCTCTACTTCCTCTGTGTGTTAAGTGTACTCACTCAATGTCTCTATCTCGCGTGCGACCAGCTCCATTTTGCCCCAGCGGGTCTGCCCATCGCGCAACCACCGTTTTTGGTTTAAGCGTCCAACAACGCGAATTTTAGCACCGGGGAACAAGGACCGGCACCGTTCTGCTAGTGGCCCAATGGCCAAGACAGTCATCCTGACTGCCCACTCCTGTAGAGGGGGCAGAGTACCGTCGTGGCAGTGATGGGCTATTTCCAAGCGCGCTACAACTTGTCCAGAGGGGGTTGTGCGCATCTCGGCTGGCTCCAGCAGCAGACCACCTAAAACCAACTCGTTGGCTAAGTACGATGGCGCCGCTGCCGGTGGCAACGGTGAATTAGGCGTTGTTGCCAACCGCTACTTCTTCCCCTTCGGCATAATTGTCGCGCCGGTCATCGCCAACGGCCAACGGTGAACTATATTGCGGCAGGGAGGCGATGCGAATGGTCTGGAACTTCAGAATGTCTTCATCTAACTTCATCCGCTCTTCTAAGTTACTGATCAGTTGCCCCTTTCCTTCCACTACGTGAAACACGTAAAATCCCTTGGAATTCTTTTTGACTGGGTAGGCCAGCTGACGTCTTCCCCACAGCTCCGTTTTTAGCACCTGGCCGCTGTTGGCGGTGATGATATCTTTCATCCGGGCGATAATCTGCTCGATCTGTTCGGTCGTCAAATCGGCGCGAATGATGTACACTGTTTCGTAATAGGCCATGAGTTCTCCTTGTGGATCGGTGTGCGGTAGCCGCACGGTTCAGCCCAGCTCCACTAATAGAGCTGAGCAAGGATAGATCTGAAAAACGACCATTCTCTATCAGTGAGCAATAAAAATCAAGTGACGATTCCATTTGTTTCTTTAACAGCCCTTTCGAGTCGACCAAACGTCTCTTGCTTTTTTACCACGCGCTCGGGCGGGGTGAGTGAGCAGGCATATTTTTCCTGTAATCTAGGCGACCATGTCGGAGACCTCCGGCAAAATGTGCTCGACAATCGGCAACGACTGGCAGCGGAATTGGGTATTGCGGCGCCACGATTTTGCTTAATCAGGCAGGTACATGGCAACAAGACGTTCGTAGTGACTGATCCTCCCCATTTGCCGTGGCAGACGTTGGCCGAGGCCGATGCCATGGTGACCAATCGACCTGGGCTGCTGTTGGCTATCTTAACGGCTGATTGTGTGCCGTTATTGCTCATGGATACCGAGGCAAAGGTGATCGGTGCTGTCCATGCTGGCTGGCGTGGGGCCTTGGCTGGGGTAGTGGCTACGGCTCTCGATGCCATGGTGGCTTTGGGGGCGGCACGGCAGAACGTACAAGCCATTATTGGCCCCTGTATTCGGCAGGAGGCTTACCAGGTGGGGGCAGAACTGCGGCAACAGTTCATGCAGCAAAGTGCGGCGAACGGCCGATTCTTTGCAGAAAGGGGGAACAACACGCCGCTAGTCAGCCATTTCGACCTAGCCGGCTATGTTGCGCAGCAACTGATGCACCATGGGGTCATAGAAAGGCATATCGACGATGTTGGCTTATGCACATTCCTATGTCAAGACCGGTTTTTTAGCCATCGGCGCACCACCCTACTGGAGGGAGGGCAGCAGTGTGGGCGACAGATGGCGGGTATATGGTTATCTCCCCCCTCACCCCCCGGCCCCCTCTTCCACAGGTGGAGGGGGGGAGTATGAAGTGGCTGGGGTGAGGGGGGTGTTGTTGCTGTTGCTGATCCTAATCCTGCTATTACCCCTGCCAGCTGTGGCTGTGGTAGCGGTCGATGTGGCGGAGCTTCATCGCATGGTGCAACAGGTTGCGCGTGATGAGGGGGTCGATGCCGCCCTGCTGACCGCTGTAGTAGCCAACGAATCGGCTTTTAACCCGCGGGCGGTCTCCCATAAAGGGGCAATGGGACTCATGCAACTCATGCCGGGCACGGCCAACGATCTAGGGGTGCGTAATCCATTTGATCCAGAAGAGAATTTGCGCGGCGGGGCGCGTTATCTGCGCGCCATGCTGGAGCGTTTTAACAATCTGAGGTTGGCGCTAGCGGCCTATAATGCCGGCCCCAATCACGTGGTGCAATACCAGGGCGTGCCTCCATTTGAAGAGACGCGGCGCTATATCAACCGTGTCTTGTATCATTACTACTATGGGACACCGGAGCGAGTCCTGAACCGCAGCGCCCTATTTCGCTATCAAAATCCAGAAGGTCGGACCGTTCTCGCCAGCCGTGTCGTCCAGGGGAACGGAGGAGGGGGGGGCAGTCAGCGGCAGCAACCGACGGCTGTGATTCGTGTCATCCACCGTGATGAACCGGCGGACGATTCCTATACAGCGTTGCGCCGGATCATTATTACCGATCGACTTCCGGCGCAGAATCGACCGAATTTGCAAAAGATGGTCAGTCGATCCGTGTTGAGTGATGTGAGCAGCGCCCGTTTTGACAATCTGGGCGCGATTGTGCGAGATCTGCAGTAGGCATAGACGATAAGATTCAGGATAACGGTTATGGAAGATTGGCGTTGGCTATTGGCGGCGATACTCTACAGCGTGGCAGCCCTGTTGTTGGCGGGGCAGCTATCACGTGTCGGCAGAGAGGCGGTTTTATGGCCCGCACGACTGGCTTGGTGGTTGACGCTGACGGGATGGTTGCTCCAGTCAAGCCAAGTGGCCCAGATCGTCATGACCCATGGCGGCCAGGTAGCGGTCAACTTGGTGGCCTCTCTCGAATTGGCAGCGTTAGTGATGGGGCTGCTGGTGCTTATTGGTTGGCACCCCAAACATCAGCACAATCGTTTGGTGGCAATGGTACTGCTCGGGTTGATTGTGGCCTTTCTCTTCACGGCGTACCTCATTCCTGGAGGGGAGGGGGTGTTTCGGCAGCTGGTGGATCCCTGGCTCAAGGTGCACTTTGTGTTATCGATCCTGGCTTATGGTCTGTTCACCATCGCCGTGGTATTGGCTTTGTTAGACCATGCGCAGCAGCGTGCTTTGCGGCAGAAACAGGCGGGTCGCCTCACCGAGGCGCTGCCCTCACTGGAACAGCTCGAAGAAGATCTGTTTACCATGGTCCGCTTGGCTTTTGTGGCATTAACACTGAGCATCGGCACCGGGGCCATTTTTTTACATAACCACTCAGGGGCTTATCTGGTTTTTAACCATAAAATTGTTTTTAGTTGGGTAACTTGGCTGGTTTTTGCCGCGCTCTTGCTCGGGCATCGTCTGCGGGGGTGGCGCGGCCGCCAAGCCGTTCGTTTGACTTTGTGGGGTTACGCATTTCTGGTGCTGGCCTACCTAGGGGTTAAATTCGTTTATGAGTTTATCTTGCACAGAAATAGTTGATTATATTTATTTTATTATAAAAAACACGTCAGCCGATTTTTTCCGATTGACATTCTTATCGAGATTGGTAGAATGGGTGGCTCACACTGAGTAGATCGTGTGGGGCCGGAGTGGTTCTCTTCCAGAAAAAATGGTTAGACCCAAAATTTTCTGGTTGACTTCTTCGGAGGGGTGAGTATAATGCGCGACTCCTGGCCGGTATCGGTGTTAGCCGAGTGGTTATGCCGAGATTGAGTAGAGGGGCAGGCGACGTCGGGGAAATGTCTCCGAGGGTTCTTTGAGATTGTTGGTATGAGTGTTTGGTGATAGCTAGGGAAGTTATTACAAGTTTGAGATAGTATAGTCGGTTTTAATGAACCGGTCATTTATCGGAGAGTTTGATCCTGGCTCAGAACGAACGCTGGCGGTACGCTTAACACATG
>JADGCM010000208.1 GCA_015228995.1 Magnetococcales bacterium | reverse complement strand
TTTTATGTTGCCAAAATAGGCTCAAATATGCCCAACCATGTTAAACGTGGGCTAATGTGGCATAGCCGGTGATCAAGATCACCTCACTGTCCGGGTGATGTTGGCGACAAGCCTGTAACACACCCATGCCATCGACCTGTTCCATACGCAGATCGGTCAATATCACATCAAATTCTTCGTCCCATAGCAGTTTGAGTGCAGCGGCGCCGCTGCGAGCTGTCACGACCTGGTAACCCTCTCTTTTCATCACATGTTCAAGATTTTTTATAGCGATGGGCTCATCATCAACAATGAGCAATCGGCCTACTGTCGGTTCCATTGATCCCCCGTTATGGTTGCTCGCACTGGTAGGGGAATAATAGCCGGAAACAACTCCCTCGGCCCGGTTCGCTCTCTACCAATAAACACCCCCCGTGCTCTTCGACCACTTCCCAGACAATAAATAACCCCAGACCAATGCCATGACCAATCTCCTTGGTGGTAAAAAAGGGGTCAAAAATATGTTGTAACAGCTCCTCGGTCATGCCGACGCCGTTATCACGCACACTAATAACAAGCCACTCCTGTTCCGTATGGCAACGACTGGCCTTGCCCATCAGCCACATGTCTTGCCAATTAGGCTCCATTGTGGCGATGCTGGCATGAATAGTGATGACACCTGTGCCGACAAGGGCATCCAGGGCATTCTGGATCAAATTGAGCAACGCTTGCTGCAAACGGTTTTTGTCTGCCGATAGTGTCAATTCGGGGGCGACGTCACAGTGCACCGATGTTTCGGAGACAATCTTGGTTTGCAGCAGGGCGATGGTTTCTGGTAGTAAGGTTGCCAATACCAACGGCTGACGTTGGAGCGGATGCTTGCGAGTTACATCAAGCAGAGTGCGCACAATGTCACGGGCGCGTAGGGTCTGGTTGTCAATCTGTCCCAGCATGTCGCGCTGGAACGGTAGCACATCCGGTTCTTCTAACAAGATCTGGCACGACGTGGCAATGTTAGACAAAGGGTTGTTGAGTTCATGCGCCACCCCGGCCAGCATGGTCCCCAATGCGGCTAGTTTTTCCGAACGGACCAACTCCCGCTGTTGTGTCTTGATTTCCGCAAGCATGCGGTTAAACACCGCCGTCAAAGACCGGAATTCACGATCACGGAAAGGTGGATCAAGACGACGGATCTTACCGGCCGTTACCTCCTGCATCGCCTGTTCCATCCACTGTAACGGCCGTGTGATCGTCCGTGACAACCACCATCCGACTGCCACTACCAACGATAGCAGCAAGCCAGCAGACCAAAGCAAAAAGCGCCGGTGTCGTTTTAGCTCCTGCTGCAACCAATCGTTGCCGGTGTGGTTGATCGCTTCGGCGCTGCTGACGATCTCTTTGCCGTAATGGCGAACTTGCTCTTCCAGATCAGCAGCAGTGTCGCATGCCGTGTTCCAACACGACACATACTGCTCCATGGTCCTGTCATAATGTTCCAATTGTTGCTTGAGTAACTGCCACTGTGGCTCCAAGTGGAACAATGACCGTTTCGATTCATCACGATTGAGTAATAACGTCGACTGATGGCGCCAATAGTCATTTTCCGACAGGTCGTCCGGTTTACGGTACAGGAACAAATTCTTCTCGTAGCGGCGCGTCTCCAATATCGCATTGAGTAGCTGTGAAAGCTGGACTTCGGTACCAATTTGCTCTTGAACCGACTGGAGCGTGTTATAAGTCAGCAACAGCAGTAACAGCAACAACGTTCCAACGAGTAATTGGCCGCTCTGGATCTTCCAGCGCAACGAGGTGTCAACTAGCCACTGCCAGCCGCTTTTCTCGGGCATGGTCACGCATTCCCCTCACTAGAGCACCCATGATAATTGCTGTTCCCAGGAGTAATGCCAAAATCATCACAGCAAAACTGACCTGTCTCAACACCGTTATCGTCGCATCCGTGAGGGGTGCGATCAATTCCAATTGTGTCAGATAAACAGGAATGATGAACAGGCGGCTCACCAACACGGTCAACATGATAACAGCCATGACCAGCTTGATCAACCACGGCTTGACATAGGTGGTACCAATGGCGCCCAATTGAATACCAAACAGAGAGCCAGCCAAAATGACCATTGCCAAACGGATATCGACATAACCTCCCCAAGCAAATTTGATGGTACCGCCCACCCCCATGACAAAGGCAATCACCAGTTCGGTCGCTGAGGCCATCAGGCTCGACATCCCCAACACGTAAATCTGTGCTGGTACACCGATAAATCCGCCGACTGCGATGGTAGCCGCCAACAAACCGGTACAGAATCCTAACGGAATGGTAAACAGAATTGAGATCGGCCGATCCAGGCTGCGAAAGCGAACCATGGTGCCAGGAATGTGTATCGATTGCACCCACAGGGCTAGACGTCCCGGTTGTTCCTCCTGTTGGCTACCGGAACGGTAGATGGTTAGTGTATCGCGCAGTACCAACCCCCCTACCAAGGCCAGCACGATAACAAAGGCCACCGATACATAGAGATTGGAACCGGCATCGCCGAAGTTACGCTTGATGGCCTCCTGAAAGTGGGCCCCGATCAATACACCCGCTTCGGCGGAAGTGCCCATGATTATGCCCATTTTCCAATCAACGTGACCATACTTAGACCGCTTTAGGGCTCCTACCAATGCTTTGGGAAATTTGTGGCACATGTTGCTGGCCACTGCAACAATGCCAGGTACTCCCATGCTCATCATAGCGGGTGTCAAGATAAAGGCGCCGCCAGAACCGATAAAGCCGCTGACAATACCACCAACAAACCCTACTAGAAACAAATAGGTAACACCTGATATATCCAACGCAATGAAATTGATACTCTCCATGCCAAAGACCATCCTATTCCAGCCGATTATTCAATCACGTACCACCCGCGTAGCGGGTGG
>JADGCM010000207.1 GCA_015228995.1 Magnetococcales bacterium | reverse complement strand
GTTGCAAGCCTATCTAGGTGTAGCGGCAGAAGAGGTGGGGGAGGGGGCGGATGGAGACGGTTGAACCCTTGTTGCGGTTTGACAACGTCACCGTTGCTTACGGGGCCATGCGGGTGCTGCATGGCATCTCCCTATCCATCTATCGTGGTGAGATTGTGGCGTTGGTGGGGGCCAATGGTGCCGGTAAATCGACGTTATTGATGACCGTATTCGGTCAGCCCCACGCCCGCGCTGGGGATATCTATTTCGACGGCCAGGAGATTACCCACTTTGCTACCCATCGTATCGCCCGGTGTGGCATCGCTTTGGTGCCGGAGGGTCGGCGGGTCTTTGCTGCGATGACGGTTGCTGAGAATCTCAATTTGGGGATGACGGCACTGATTTCAGAGAAACATTGGTCGGACGAGGTCGGACTGGAGCAGGTCTATACCCTGTTCCCGCGGCTGTGGGAGCGTCGTCAACAGCGGGCGGGCACGCTTTCTGGTGGTGAGCAGCAGATGTTGGCAATCGGTCGCGCTTTGATGAGTCGGCCTAAAATGCTGTTACTGGATGAACCTAGCTTAGGGCTGGCGCCGCTGGTGGTGAAGCAAATTTTTGTCAATCTGCAACGTATTGTCCAGCAGGGAACCACTATCTTTTTGGTGGAGCAAAATGCCAACCAAGCCTTACGATTGGCGCAGCGTGGTTACGTGTTGGTTAATGGCCGGATTACCTTGGCGGGGAGTGGTGCCGAGTTGTTGGTAAACCCACAGGTGCGGGCAGCCTATCTAGGCGAAGCATGAAAGTATTTTTTGAAGTCGAAGTTAAACCAGGAGGGATGGAGTGAATTTATAAGAAGATGGTTGATGGACATGATTTTTAGTGAACGATGAGATGCTACGAGAGATGGTGACAGTGATCGTACGAGAGGTCGATCCGGTTTGTGTTGTGCTGTTCGGATCACGGGCAACTAATAACGCTCGTGCTGATTCCGATGTTGACCTGTTGGTAGTCGAAGAGGCTCCTTTCGGTCCGACGCGTAGCCGCCGGTCAGAGGCTGTCAAGCTCTGGTCGGCTCTGGCTCGGTTTCGTGTGCCTAAGGATATTCTGGTTTTTACGGAGGAGGAGGTGCGCCGTATGACAAAGGTATTTGACCACGTCATCTACCATGCCATGCGGGCGGGAAAAATGCTTTATGAGCGGTGTTGAACAGGCACGCACTCTGTTGTTATTGGCGCGTAAGGATCTAAAAGTGGCCGCAATTCTGGCGGATGTTTCCGATCCTGAGCCAGAAGCTGTTGGCTTTCATCTGCAGCAGGCGACGGAAAAAGCACTGAAAGCATGGCTTGTTTGCCGCAAAGTGGTTTCACCTAAAGTTCATGACTTGAGTTTGTTGCTATCTGCTTTAGAAGATGTCGGTGAAGATGTGGCGCCGTTTTCGTCGATGGTGGAGTTGAATCCGTTTGCAGTGCAGTTCCGTTACGCGCTCTACGAAGATGAGCCGTTTGTATGGGCAGAACTGCAGGACCATGTAAGTCAGCTTATGAAACTGACTGCCGGAGATAAGGAAATTATCGTCAACGAAGAGCTCTCCTCAGTGACCATGGGTCGGAGTTCAAGTTCACAGAGCCACATGATGGTACCGGATAACATGGCTTCGCGGCTACATGCCAAAGTGGAGTTTCAGCGTGATCACTTTGTGCTCGTCGATCAAAGCACCAACGGCACCTACATGATGACCGATGACGGAGAAATGGTGATGATTTATCGCGGTGAGCGTGCGTTGCGTGGTAATGGCTATATCGGCCTCGGCCAGAAACCGACCGTTGGTAATCCGTTGTCGATTCGGTTTGTATCTGGTGTGACTTGACGCCTTTTCTCCATAACAACACATGAAAATTTTTCTACTTGATTTAATCGCCCGCCTGCGGCGCAAGGCCAAGACCCTACTACCCATCGCGGTGGCGGCAGGGCTGTTGTCGCTGCTGTTGGTATTGATCGGGCTGTTGCTGCAGCAATGGCTACCCGACACCCTCCAGCATGGATTGCAGTTGTTCGCCCAAAATGATTTTGCCGCCAATCGTGATCAATTCAAGGCTTTTATGCTGACCCTTGGGCCCATGCCTGAGCTCAGCTTTTTCGTGCTGCAACTGCTGCAAGTGTTGTTTGCCCCTATTCCTGGTCAGATGGTGGGCATTCTTGGGGGCTTTCTGTTCGGCTTTTGGCCTAGCTTATTGTTGACGAATGGGGGCATTGCCCTGGGTTCGTGGGTTGCCATGGTATTAAGCCGTCGCTTTGGCGCCCCTCTGGTTCGGCGCTGGGTGCCCCCTGCGGCGATGAAACAATTCGATAGCTTGATCAATGAGAGTCGTGTCAGTGATTTTTTTATGATTTTTCTGCTACCGGCTTTACCAGACGATGCCATCTGTTTTATCGCTGGGCTGACGCGGCTGCCGATTTCCCAATTGGTATTGGCGGCCCTGATCGGACGCCTGCCTGGACTGGCAGTGCTGACCTTTGCCGGCAGCCAAGTGGAAGGTGATTTGGCCTTGGCGCAGCAGGTTTTTGCGGTAGCTATGAGCGTGGCATTGGTGCTTTGGTTATATGATGATAAAATGGCCCAGCTGGTGCGTAAAAGCCGGTCCCGTTTACCAACAGACGATCAAATTTGATGGAGAAGCGTCGTGGTTGTTCAATGTCCGCAGTGTCGTAGCCGTTTCAAGGTGCCGGACCAGTTGTCGAATACTGGTAAACGGCGGTTTAAGCTGAAATGTTCACGCTGTCAGCATTTGTTTGTTCACCAGTTGCCGGTGTTGGCGGTGGTGGAGGAAACACCCCCGATCCCCTCCGTGGTGGTGGCAGAGGCAGAGGCTGTGGTGGCTGTTGTGCCGCCTATAGAGCCCGCTGCCATTGAGCCGCCGCCCGCCATTGAGCCG
>JADGCM010000206.1 GCA_015228995.1 Magnetococcales bacterium | reverse complement strand
ACTGGCCCATAGCGGAATGAGACTTGAAAAAACGCTAAAAAAAGCATCTGTTTGGTGATGGCGGTATTGATTGAGTGTATCGCCCGGCCCTGGTGTCAAGTTTAACTGTACCGAAACGCCATTTTTGGTGAACAGCCCTTGCTGTTGTGCGATGAAGGCATGGCCATAACCAGCCCACTGGTCGAAGGCAAGACGCAGCGGCGGCTGAGGCACAGGAGCACGGGGCGTATCAAAAAATGACACCCAAGCACCGATTCCACCCAACACCACTCCGACAAAAAGCAGCCAACGGCCAAACACCAAGCACCCTCCGCCGAACACCCGCAAAAACCACTGTTCTCCCCCGACTTGATCCGGTACCCACCGTAATTGATTTGCATCAAACACGCAACATTTTTCTGTTTTGTCAAGATGATTATTTACCTAGTTCAAGCACACACCCGGTTTTTGTAGTGATTCAACTACATGAACGTCGTTGTAGCCAGGTCACAGGGATACAACCGCTTAAGGCTGGACAGCATTCGTCTTCCCCCTCACCCCCCAACCCCCTCTCCCACAGGTGGAGAGGGGGCGGCATGAGTCCTGTTTCTTCACCCTCTCCCCTTGTGGGAGAGGGCAGGGTGAGGGGTGCGAGCAGACCAGGATACAGGTCGCCTTTCAGCGCGGACGGCGTTATGTCTGCCAGTTCAGTACGGATAGAGGTTTCTGCGAGAGGGTAGCTCTTCAGGACGTGTTCAGCTGCACACCGAAACAGTCTGGAAGATCATCGGCTGGCCTGACCAGACAGCATTCTACTTAATTCGATCATTTCAGGATCAGTGGCAATAACCAAACCAACCAAACTCAACGGGGCATTGAGTAGCAAGAAACTCTCCTCTACGGCCGAGCTGGTTGCCAGTGACGCGCCAATTCCTGAGCTTTCACGATCTGTTCGCGTGTCAGCACCACATCATTCCACCAAGGTGGATCAATGAGACGGTCACGCATTTTGATCGCTTCTTGGTGACCCCGCTCTGCCGCCAAGGTGTACCACATCAGAGACTGAACAGCATCCTGCTTGACGCCTTGCCCGAGATAATAGGCTTCACCCACCAGAAATTGAGCGGTGGCGTCACTTTGATCAGCGGCCTTGCGATACCACTGAATAGCCTCCTTGAAGTCCTGCACGACACCAGTGCCATTGTGATACAAGCTGCCGATCCGTATGTATGCCTCACTGTAGCCCTGCTTTGCCGCCTTACGATACCATTTCATCGCTTGGTCAAAGTCTTGTGGCACACCGGAGCCCTGTTCGTACATCAAGCCAAGTTTGGTTTGCGCTACCACATCTCCGTGGTAGGCCTGACCGGTTAGATCCTCAAACTGGCCCTCCAGTACAGCTGCCGCCAACAGGATTAGTGATAGCAGCCCCACCACCACGGCCAACGTGCGCAAGCCATAGGAGACAAGCTTTTTGATACCCATACAAGACCCTTCTTCGGATGCAAGGTGACAAAAATCATGGCGGACGCCACTAGGTCAGTATACACTGTTCTGGCTTGTCGATCCATTCACCACTCATCCGGAGTTTATGAAATATGGGCAGCGCCACCAGAATGCAGTTCTTGATTGTGGCTATCATGATTGTCGTCGGTATCTTCCTGACCGGGTTTGCCGTCGTCCACTGGTTTTTATATGTACCAGCCGCAGCGCTGGCTTTTGCCGCGATCACCGGCATCTGCCCGGGACTGATGGTATTGCGTAAGTTAGGCTTACAATAGATTCTGCCCCCTCTCCCACAGGTGGAGAGGGGGAACATGAGACTCCTTTACTACGGCCGCGGGGAAACCACCGACAGCGCTTCTGGTGTGTAGACCGTTCTGACCCCTGAAGAATGATCTACCGACGGGGCTACCCAACCGCTTGGGGCCACCGAATGATAAATCATTGCCGGACCACTACCGATCACAATAGCGGCCGGGGCTCTCTGTGCCGGTAGCCGCGCATAGTGATTGCCTGTGTGATAATAACCGGCGTGGTCATGAGCCATTGGTTGTTGCACATGATACAACAACCCGGCCAGGACGGAACCGCCGGTAGACAGCGCCAAAGTAGCCGTCCCGGCTGCCCCTGCCCGAGCCTGGCCAGCACACCCTAACGCCACGGCAAGAGCCAAAAGAGTAGCGGCTGCTATCTGTAGCCGACGATCAATCGTTCGAGCTATGTACATGGTTTAGACGCTCCTGTTATTTTTGTGGTGCTGGGTTCGCCACAGCCGGCAACGCTGCTTTGGCGCGGCTCATGTCAGCCTGATGACCCGACTTACGAACCGCCTTCTTTACCCCAGCAACGGCTCGCTTCTGTTTGACATCCGGACAGGGCTGCCTGCTGACAGCAGCGGCTTTCCTAGCTTTGTAGCTCGACCGCTTGGGTGCAGCGGCTTTTGTCTTCCCGGCGTACGGCACAGCGGCGATTGACCGGCCACCACGCACAGGCTTGCCAGCAGAGGGTTGGAGAGGAACGGAACCGCCAACGGCATACCCGGAGGGAGCAGCACCCGTGGCAGGCATCGCCGTTGGTGAGGCACGGCCACTATTATCATCTGGTGTCGAGTTTGTTACAACCGGCAGCGAATAGACAGGCGTTGGGTTGACCACCGTTACCACACCGGATGGACCGGGCGTACTACAGCCACCCGCTAGCGCCGAACAGACGCCGATCACAACGACCCATTTGTGCTGGCGCAGCCAGCGCCACTGCGTTGATCCGCTTATCATGATAGATCCCCCATTGCTGCGACGTTACCACGGTATCACTGCTGTATCAATCAGAAGCGATATGCTAAGGGAATCGACCGATTCGCGTTGTCATTCAAGCTAAATATTACACCTGCAGCCCTATTTAGGGCTTATCTGCCCGTAGTTGCTGCGTCATCCGTTGCAGT
>JADGCM010000205.1 GCA_015228995.1 Magnetococcales bacterium | reverse complement strand
GGAGAGGGTGAAGAAGCTGCTTCATGCTCCCCCTCTCCACCTGTGGGAGAGGGGGCCGGGGGGTGAGGGTGCTTGAAGCCCGCCTACCCCCTCCAGCAGAAGCCCAAAAACATCGCCAAGCCAAGCCAACGGTTACTGAGGAAAACCCGCAACAACACTTCCGTCTGGTAACCCCGGATGGCATAAATCTGCCATCCCATGTGAATCGCACAACTGCATAACGTTAAAAAATAAAACCAGCCGGCCTGCAATTGCCAGCCAACCACTGCCAATAACCCCACCGTCATGCCATATAAAATCGCCACCGCCAACCGATCACCACGACCAAACAGCAACGCCGTCGAATGGATGCCAATTAAGCGATCGTCGCGACGATCCATCATGGCGTAAATGGTATCATATCCGGCCGCCCATGTCAGTGTGGCGGCAAAAATTAACCAAGCGATCACCGACAGTTGCGCCGTCACCGCCGCCCAGGCAATAATCGCTCCCCAACCGAAGGCCACCCCCATATAAAATTGCGGCGCCCAAAAAAATCGCTTGGTGAATGGATAGCTGACCGCCAGCAACCCGCCGATAATGGCCAATTGCCAACAGAGCGGATTGAGCTGCAACGCCAGCAACAAGGCCAACAGCAATAGCCCTATCAATAGAATAATGGCTTGGCGCAATGTCACCCGCCCGGCTGCTAAAGGACGATCACGGGTACGCGCCACGTACGGATCAAAGCGACGGTCGGCAATATCATTAATGACACAGCCCGCTGATCGCATCACAAAAGCGCCGACACTGATAATGGCCACCAAACGCCAATCGATTTGGCCCACCGGCATGGCAGCACAAAGCGCCCACAAAGCTGGCCATAACAACAGCCAAGTACCAATGGGACGATCCACCCGCATCAGCCGTAATAGGTCCCGAGCTAACGGCCAAGGGAGCCATTCCACTAGGTAACGAGCCATCATCGTCCTACACGCCGACAGCCCGGTCCTTGAATCCGGCTGCGGCCGCCACTCTGTGGGATCACCTGGATCTGGGTGCTGATACGCTCCCGCAAGGCGGCGACGTGGGAGATGACGCCGATGAGCTTGCCCTCTTGGCGTAATCCAGCCAGGGTATTCAGGGCCGTCTCTAAGGCTTCCTCATCAAGGGTGCCAAACCCCTCGTCAAGAAAGAGCGAATCGACCCGCACATTGCGACTCGCCATCCGCGATAAGCCGAGGGCCAAGGACAGACTGACAATGAAGCTCTCCCCACCAGACAAATTACGTGTCGAACGTACCTCATCGGCTTGGTAATGATCCATCACCCCCAGCTCCAATGGTCGAATCGGATCCCGCACCAATAGGTAGCGATCACTCATCTGGCTCAGTTGCCGATTGGCTTGTCGGATCAGGGCCTCAAAAGTGAGACCCTGGGCAAAATTGCGGTATTTCTTGCCATCGGCGGAACCAATCAGCTCGTTCAAAATTTGCCAGCGCCGTTGACCTCGCTTTTGGTTGTCAATCTCCAACCGTTTTTCTTGCTGTTGTGCCTTGCGGCTACGATTCTCGACCAATCGATCGGCCAAGGCCCCTAGCCGCTGTAGCAGTCCGGTGTAATTAGCCCGTTGCTCGTCCAATTGCCGCTGTAGCGACTCCAAGGGTTGGTCCGTCGTTACCTGGACCAGCGTCTCGCCCCACTGTTCCTCAATCACGCGCTTTTGCCTCGTCAAATCGCTCTCGTCCTGTTGCATCTGCTGCCAAGTATCCCCCAACTGGCACCGTTCTGCCTCAGAGAGACAGGCGGCTTGGTAATCAGCTTCATCGTCAAAACCGGCCTGTAGCAACCCCTGATGAAAAATCTGTTGCAGCTGCTGCAGCTCTCCCAGCCGTTGGTGGATCGTCTGCTGTAACGCCTCCAGCTGTGCCACCCAACGTTCTCGCTCCTCCACACGGCGTTGTCGTTCCGTTTGGGCCCCTTGCTGCGCCTGCTGCGCCTGCTGCACCAATTGATCCAAGCGCTGCTGCTCCTGATCCGGATCTTGGCTACCAAACAAGGTTTGTCGCTGCTGCAACAGCTGCTCATAGTCGCCACTGATATGGGCCTGATCGGCCCGTTTGCCGTTTATATCGGCGTCGCTTTGCTCCAGCCACAGCTGCTGTTGCTGAAGTTCATGGTTGATCTGGGTGATCTGGTCGGCGAGTTGTTGCTGTTGCGACCGCTGCTGCTGCCAATGCCGCCGCCGCTCAGTCAGCCGGGCCAGCGTTGTTTCGATCGATGCCGGTGTTAGCTGGTCGATACCAAAGGGGGCCACCGCCCGCAACGCTGCCGCACGACTGGCCGCCGCACGTTCGACCCCAACCTGCCACTCTCGGTCAAGCCGTTCCTCCTCCTGTCGGGCCTGTTGCTGTCTGTGTTCTCGCTGCTGCACCAGTTTATCCGACTGATGTCGTTGCAGCAGCAGCGCGGTAGCTGCCTGTTGCCGATCTTTGAACAGCGTCTCCAGCTGCACCAACTCTCCAACCTGCACCGCCAGCACCGCTATAGATGCCTCGTGGTCGCGCTGTTGCTGGAACGCGATCATCCTATCGACAACACCGCTCGCCCGACAGAGCGCCTCGTCGCGCCCAATCGTCTCCTGTTTATCGTGCTGCAACCGTTGGTTATGCTCTAGTTCGACCTGATTTTGACTTTGTTTTTTTTGCAAAGCGGTCATCCGTTGCTGCAATGCTTGCCGCGCATGCTTGGCTTGTTGTAATAGCTGTGCCGTTGCGTCTAAGGTAGGAACATTGCCCCTGGCGTAAGGATGCTCCACGGCACCACACAATGGACAGGGGTGACCATCCTGTAGCTGCTGCCGTTCAGACTCAAGGTCACGGATACGGTTGAGCAGCAGCCATCGCTGCTGTAAATTGTCGATCTCGTGGTCAAGCTGCCGTTGCTGCTCTGCGTCAACG
>JADGCM010000204.1 GCA_015228995.1 Magnetococcales bacterium | reverse complement strand
CCCCGGCCCGATCAAGCAGCTGATTGATATGGATTGAATCTTCTTCCGGACCAATCCACCCTTCCAACCGCGACAGGGCTTCGCCAGCCGATACCGTGGTGACGGCTCTAAAAAACCATTGCAGCCGTGCCACCCGGCGCAGATGCCAAGCAACGTGGTGGCGCTGCCCCAATAGCCGCAGCTCCTTTTTAATACCTGCCACTTCCCGGTAGCAATGGGCCCGTTGTTGCTCAATTTTAGGCAATGACTGCCGCCCGGTGCCGTCCCAAAAGGAGCCGTTGATCGACAGCGCACGACCATTGGCGGCCACCACCGCCTCAGAGAGAGAGCTCAGCGACTGGTGGGGGGCCACCGCTACCAGAAACCGATGCTTACTCCCTGTCACCGTCCAGCTAAGCATCTCCTCATTTTCCGACAAAGGCAGCGTTGCCTCCACAGGCAGCACAAAAACAGCACTGGTCAGGCACAATGTCGCCGAGCTATCTAACCCCAACTGACTCAAATTGAGTGTGCTGTCCCCCAATGCCATGGCCAAATCGGTCAGCAAAACCAGTTCGGCCTCTTGGGCGCGCAGCTGTTGATAACGCTGGATGAGCGGCATGGCCTCACCGCGCCACGCCTCTAGCACCGCCAACGCCTGCCCCAACACCTCCATCGGAGAAGCGACCACATTGACCGCGCCCGGTGCTGCATCCCAATGTTTCTTCTCCGGGGCAGGCCACCAAACCCGAAAATTCTGGGACAACTCCTCAAAACGCCGTAACTGCTGTGACAACTCGGGGGTTAAGACGGGTTGAACCTCTGCTGCGCTGGTGTGGTGCCATTCTGGCTCAACCGGACTATGGCTAGCCCGCGCTACCAACGCTGCGGGCAAGTCTTCACTCACCGCTAATAGCTGCAACCAACGCGCTGGTTGCGGCCGAGCTACCATCATCATGTTATTGATTCCGTGTGGAATAGACGCCGTCGTGATAATTCACCGCGCAACTGCTCCAGATCGAGTGCGACCAGTGCCAAATGAACAAACAGGGCCGAGGGCTGCAAGGTAAAGCGCCGAAACAGCAGCTCAAGATGGCGCTGGAGCTGTTGCCGGGCGTTACCGGCCGCATCGCCCCCCTCCAGTCGCTCTAATGAGCGTTGGTGTTGCTGCAACAAGCGGATCAGTTGTTCTAACTGACGCCGTGGCAGCTGCTCTTGCGGCCACAACTGCCGCCAACGCTGCAACCACCACGACAAAACATCGCCGCCAACTGGCACGCTCTCAATGTCATGATCTTCCTCAAGCAATAACATCCAAGAATAGGCGGCTCCCCCTCCTTGTCGGTGGAGGTGGATAGCCAAATTCGGCAACTTGCCCAACCACAACACCGCCGGCCGCCACGCCGGCGGCGCCCAGCTGGCCGCCGCAGCAAGATAACGCTGTAACTCTTCCAACAGCCTGAGTTCCAAATGATGAATACCAGCGGTCGGATCGACCGCTTCCAACCAGTAGCCCAGCACGGTACTGCAGGCGCGGGCCAAAAACAGCTCGAATGGCTCGGCTCCCATCAAACGGTGCCAAGTCGCTGTGTCCAGACGGGCCCCATGGTGGGCTTGTAGTCGTGCCTGCAGGAAGCCATAAACAGCGGCCATATCAGGAATCCTCACCACCTGAGCGATGACTGAAGCCTACCAATCGGCTGGCCAATCGCGCCACCGCAGCGGCTATGATGGCGGAATTATCCTGGTTGTCAACCAGAAATGCCAGCTGACGTTGATGGTGGTGTTTGATCGATTCCATGCGTTTATCGAGACGTTTTTTTAACACCTTGGCACGGATTTTTTGGATGGATACAATACGACGATCGGTACGAGCCGCGATCTCCCCCGCCCGCCGCCGCGCCTCAATGAGGATCTCCTCGGCCTCACGCCGACTGGCAATGACGGCCGCCGCCGCCTGCCGCTCGGCCTCAACGGCTTGGTTCATAGCGGCCGATAACAGCGAGGCGTCTTCTATATTTTTTCCGTTCATGAGTAGATATATTCCCAGAGGCTCATACTGAATTCCAGGGACATGGCAAATAGCAGGCAAAACGAGGCAGTACTCCAAAAGGATCACCTCTTACCTCGACGTGCTGGAATGATGCCACAACAGGTTGTAAATATCAAACATATTGTAAGCGACGATCAATGCTATGACATCATTCGGAACTTACGGTGGCCCGACGGGGCTCGGTGTCCATGGTGCGACTCCTCTGGAGTGATTTAAGAAAGGCCACGATGATAATCAACCAACACGACATAGATATGAATGTAAATGCTACCATAAATTATTTTACGATCTGATACATAAAAAGTACATAAAAAATTATTAGTTTGTTAATTATTTTAGAGAAGAGCGGTATTGATCATTGCCAAACTCGATCGATTAGCTCGTAATGTGGCTTTTATCTCCGGATTGATGGAATCTGGAGTCGAATTCATTGCTGTTGATATGCCCCAAGCTAATCGGTTGACCATCCATATTTTAGCAGCTGTAGCCGAAAATGAACGGGAAATGATCGCAACCAGAACCAAAGTAGCTTTAGCAGCAGCAAAAGACCGAGGTCAAAAACTCGGTTTTGCCAATAACTCTGTTGCTTTGGCCAACAGTATCGTTACCAACCAGCTCAATGCCGACCAATTTGCCGAGAATACCTTGCCGATCATCGAAAGAGATCAAGGCAACGGGTATCACAACACACAACGCTGAAGGGTATTGCTGCCGTATTAAACGCCAGAAGGATACCATCCGCTAGAAGTGGTCAATGGTATCCTCAAAACGTGAAAAATCTACTCAGCAGATAACCCAGTGATGGGTTATCTTATTTTGCTGGTTCTGGCGTAAATATTTCCTCGATTGAAGTGGCATCAAGGATTCTTTCTCCAAAATTATCCAATGTATTTTCATCAGAATTGTTT
>JADGCM010000203.1 GCA_015228995.1 Magnetococcales bacterium | reverse complement strand
CATCCCGATAAAAATCTGCCTGTTGAAACCACTTGTCGGTTAATTCTGGGGCATCGCCTGGGTCAACCCATGTGGATGTGGTATCTGGCTTGTTCGCGTTCATTGGCTTTCCTGAGTGAAATGAATGGGTGTTTATTGTAGTAACACTTATCGATGAATGCAACCATGAAAAGCAGGCAGGGCCGAGGTGTCAATCACCCCTATCATCTTGCACGATCCTGCCTCACATCATTCACCTACCGTCGCCGCCACAGCCCCATAAACGCGGTGACCGACATGGTGGGGAAAAAGCCAGTTTATAGCGCTCTAATCGGGAAACGTGTCGGGTGATGTCGCTTTCGCTTAGCTATTTCTTTTTGCAACGCCGCCGTTTCCCGAAACAAGGCCCAACCCTCGCCCACTGTTGCGGTACCGTTCATGTCACACAGCCTCCATCAACAAGCCCAAAATATACCCTGGAATGGTACGTCCTCAAGGGTGCGAATGCAACATAACGCCGTTAGGGGAGTAAAAACGGTATCATGCCTCCCCCTCTTCCCTTGTGGAAGTGCATGGAGGGGCTGGAATTTGATCTTGATCGTCATCAAACAGAATACGGTGCGCTGGCCCTTCTAAATCTTCGAACTGGCCATTACGCACCGCCCAAAGCATTAAGCCTAGACCAATCAGACCCAATAATAAAGCCGCTGGTATGAGTAGATAGAGTGTATTCATCTGCGCAAACGACGCAAACGCAAGGCGTTGCCAATGACGATCAAACTGGAGAGGGGCATTGCTACCGCCGCCACAATCGGTATCACCAAACCGGCCATAGCAAGGGGAATGGCCAGACTGTTATAAATCAATGAAATGGCGTAATTTTGACGGATGCACTTCATGGTACCGCGTGCCAAGTCAACCATATAGACTAGGGAATCTAGACGGCGATTGAGGAGAACAACGTCTGCCGTGGCCACCGACACATCCACCGCATTCTCGACCACGATGGCCACGTCCGCACGTGCCAGGGCGGGCGCATCGTTGATGCCATCCCCCACCATGGCAATCCAGTCGCCTTGTTCATGCCAAGCCGCCACCTGCTGCTCTTTTTGGTGTGGTAGCGCGGCGCCGATGGCATGGGGAATGCCAAGCTGCGCGGCGATGCGATCGACCACCGATTGATGATCCCCAGAAAGCAATGAAATCGTCAGTTGACGCTGCTGTAACGCTGCTACCGTGCTGGCCGCATCGGCCCGGGGGGTATCGCCCAAGGCGATCCAACCCCACAGCTCGCCGGCGACACAACACCCCACCCAACTCCACGGCACCGATGACGGCGGTGGTGCCATCGTTGCCGTCATCACAAAGTCTGGCCGCCCCACCTGCACGGTCCGACCAGCTTGCCGGGCCGTCACCCCAGCCCCTGGATAATTGGTTACCTGTTCGACGTCGGTGACAGGAGCAATCCCACGCGCTACCGCCTCCTGGACAATAGCCCGTCCCAATGGGTGCTCGGAAAACTGCTCGACTCCAGCCACCAGTGCCAACAACTGGGCCTCACTCCTCCCCGAGAGCGGCACCACCTGTTTAACCCTCGGCTTGCCATGCGTCAAGGTACCGGTCTTATCCAACACGATACGCTGCACCCGCGCCAGCCGTTCCAACACCTCACCACTACGAATTAATATCCCACGCTGGGCCGCACTGCCGCTGGCAACAATCATCGCCGCTGGCGTCGCCAACCCCAAGGCACACGGGCAGGTGATAATCAACAAAGCCACCGCATTTTCGAGCGCTTGCGCCGGATCGATCCCCCACCAGCCAATAACCGTCGCCGCAGCCAAGGCCAGGACCACCACCACAAAACGGGCAGCAATGCGGTCAGCCAGGCTTTGGATCGGGGAACGCCGACTCTGGGCCTCCTCTACCAGGCGCACAATAGCGGCCAAGGCGGTCTCCTCGCCCACCCGCGTCGCCTCGAAGAGGATACCTCCTTCCTGATTGAAGGTCCCCGCAGCCACCTTATCGCCGACCCCTCGCACCACCGGCAAACTCTCACCGGTGAGCATTGATTCATCAATGCTGGTGGTGCCTTGCCGGATAATGCCATCGACGGGGATCCGTTCCCCAGGGCGTACCACCACCCGATCCCCCCGCTGCACCTCGCGTACAGGCACTTCCACTACCACCGTGTCGCGCTGTAGCCGCGCCGTGCGCGGTTGCAACGATAATAATCGTTCGGTCGCGCTAGCAGCTTTACGACGCGCCGCCGATTCCAAATAACGCCCGGTCAACAGGATAAAAATAAACATGGTCACGGAATCAAAAAAGATTTCCCCATGGCCACGCCAAGTCACCCAAACACTATAGACAAACGTCACCAAGATGCCTAAAGCCACTGGCACATCGACAGTTAATCGTCCCGCCCGCAAGCCACTCCAAGCACCACGAAAAAACAGCCGACCACTGAAAAGCACCACCGGCAGGGCAATGGCCAACGACAGCCAATGAAAAAATTGTTTTAATTCGGTATCGATACCGGAAAAATAACCGGCGTAGAGGGCGACGGCAATAAACATCACATTGGCGGCCCCAAAGCCAGCAACGCCAAGCTGCACCAACAGCGCCCGGTCACGCTGGCGGTGCGCATGCTCAATACGGTCGGGATCGTAAGGCTCCGCCTGGTAGCCAAGCCGCTGCACCGCCGCTAAAATATGGGACAAAGGCAATGACGCCGGATCCCAGCGCACCGTAGCACGATGAGTCGCAAAATTGACCCGCGCTGATCGTACCCCCGACAGCCCTTGCAACACCCGCTCATTGAGCCAAACGCAGGCGGCACAGTGCATCCCCGTCAGCAACAGACAGATCTCGGTCTCGTCACCGACCGGTCGCACGAAACGACGTTGAAACTCGACATCATCAAAGGCCGCCAAGTCATCGGGACGATCCAGCGGCCGCATGCCGGT
>JADGCM010000202.1 GCA_015228995.1 Magnetococcales bacterium | reverse complement strand
AGGTAGACGCTACGGACTTAAAATCCGTTGGCCGCGAGGCCGTCCCAGTTCGATTCTGGGTGTGGGTACCAAGACAGGATAAGTCGATAGGTATGCACTGTTCGACATGAAAGACAACTACCGCAATACGATTCCCGAAAATTGGCGTTCCCTATCGAAGGTGTTTATCGCGCTTGGGGACGAACATCGCCAACGAATGTTGCTGCTGTTCGAGCCTGGAGAACGGCTTAATGTTGGTCAAATTACGGCAGTATCTACTCTGTCGCGGTCAACTGTTTCTCATCATCTCAAAATATTACGTGATTCTGGTGTGTTGCGTTCAGAAAAAATAGGCAAAGAAGTCTGGTTCTGGATTGATCGCCATTGGTTGTTAACGGTATTGGGCAACGTCACCGATTACGTCCGCGGTTCCACCTAAATTTTTTTGCTTTACATGTCGACGTTCCTAGTTGTATAGTTATATAAAACCACCCACAACCGAGGATACGTCGATGCGCCCATTGATTCGATTCGTTTTACGTGTGCTGGCTTTGCTGCTGTTTCGTGTTCAAGTGGTAGGCAGCATGCGTTCTTTTGATACCTCACGGCTGCTGGTTGTCGCCAACCATGAATCCTTCCTGGATGGGCTATTACTTGGATTGTTTTTGCCGATCGATCCAGTGTTTATCGTCCATACGAGCGTTATGCGCTCTTGGTATTTTCGCCTGATTTTGTCCCAGGTCGATTATTTGGCCGTGGATACCAATAGCCCCATGGCCATGAAAAAGGTTATTCGTCTACTAGAATCGGGACGACCGGTGATGATCTTCCCTGAAGGGCGTATCACCACCACTGGCAGCCTGATGAAGGTCTACGACGGTCCTGCCTTTGTCGCTGCTAAGACGTCTGCCATCGTGTTACCGGTGCGGCTTGATGGTACGGCACGCAGTTATTTTGCCCGCATTGCCGGGACAGCGCCGCGACGTCTGCTACCTAAAATTACGATCACTATTCTGCCACCGACACAGATTGCTATGCCAGAAGCATCGACCGCCAAGCAACGGCGTCACAAAGCTGGCGAGGTGATGCGCCGAGTCATGCAGGACATGTTGTTTAACTCACGTCCCCAACAAACCCTCTTTTCTGCTTTGTGTGATGCCATTGCCATTCATGGCCGACGGCATTATCTGGTCGAAGACATCAAACAAATTGAATATAGCTACCAAGAGCTGCTCAAAATGGCGTTGATGCTGTCGCGACTGGTCGAGCGTGCCGCTCCCGAGGTGGGGCCTGGCGACCGGATCGGTCTCCTGCTCCCTAATCTCACCGCTACTTTGGCCTTGATTTTTGGTCTCTCGGCCCGTCGTCGGATACCAGCCATGATCAACTACACAGCGGGCAAAGAGGGTATGCAGGCAGCCTGCACAGCGGCTACTGTCAACACCATCATCACCTCACGGGCTTTTGTCGAACAAGCCAATCTTACCGACAAACTGGCGGCCCTGCGTGGTATTCATCTGCTCTATCTTGAAGATTTACGTGAAACGATGACTCTAGCCGATCAATTGTGGCTTATTGGTTATGCCTTGTGGTGGCCCCGTGCCTACGAAATACCGGTATCTCCTGAAGAAGCCGCAGTGGTGTTGTTTACCTCCGGCTCAGAAGGGCAACCCAAGGGAGTGGTGCTGCCTCATCGTGCACTGCTGGCCAATATTGCCCAGATCCGATCGGTCATCGACTTTTCACCCAATGACAAAATTCTCAATGCCTTGCCCGTCTTTCACTCTTTTGGTCTGACTGCCGGTTCGCTGTTGCCGGTCCTCAGCGGTACCAGCCTATTTTTATACCCTTCGCCGCTGCATTACCGTGTTATCCCTGAACTGGCTTATGATCGCGGCTGTACCATCCTGTTTGGCACCAATACTTTCCTGGCCAATTATGGTAAGTTTGCCCACCCTTACGACTTTTTCCGGTTACGTTATGTCATCGCTGGGGCTGAAAAGCTTTCCGAGTCAGTGCGTGCGCTCTGGTTTGAAAAATTCGGTCTGCGCATTTTTGAGGGCTACGGCGCCACGGAAACAGCCCCGGTGCTATCGGTCAATACCCCGATGGCCTATCGTACCGGTACGGTTGGACAGTTTCTTCCCGGTATTGAATATCAATTGGAGCCCGTCCCTGGTATTCCCCAGGGTGGCCTGCTGCACGTACGCGGTCCCAATGTCATGGCTGGTTATTTCAAAGTGGATCAGCCTAGCGTGTTGCAACCGCCCTGTTCCAGCGCAGGGGCAGGATGGTATGAAACAGGCGACTTGGTCGAGCTGGATGAAGATGGTTTTGTCCATATCGTCGGTCGCATCAAGCGCTTTGCTAAAATTTCTGGGGAGATGGTCAGTCTGGCATCTGTTGAAAAGCTAGCGGCGGCGGTCTCCCCCAACTACTCGCACGCAGCTTCCAGCCGACCCGATCCGGCCAAGGGGGAGGCACTGGTACTGTTCTCGACCGATCCCAATCTGGTGCGCACGGCTTTGCAGCTCAAAGCACGCGAATGGGGCTATCCAGAAATAGCCGTGCCACGCCAAATTGTGCTGCTGGACGCCATTCCCCTGCTTGGTACCGGCAAGATCGATTACGTCAGCCTCAATCGTTTGGCGGTAAAGGAGTTAATTTGATGAACGAGCCCACCGGTCAATCAGGTTTGTTAAGGACCAACCGCTTTGCCCCATTGTTCGTTACACAGTTTCTTGGAGCACTGAACGACAACGTGATCAAAAATGCGCTGGTTGTCATGCTTACATTCCACTCGGCCAGTTGGACCACCCTGATGCCGGAGGTGCTGGCCAACCTAGCAGCGGGTATTTTCATTCTGCCTTTTTTCCTGTTTTCGGCTACCGCCGGACAGCTGGCCGACAAATTTGACAAGGCCAAACTGGCGCAACTGGTCAAGATGTTGGAAGCGGTGATCGTGCTGGTTATTGGTGCT
>JADGCM010000201.1 GCA_015228995.1 Magnetococcales bacterium | reverse complement strand
GGCGTATTGACCATAAAATAGATTTTCGTTGCTCCACTCGAAATCAAACGCTAGGGTGATCGCCTGCCGGACGCGAATGTCTTGCAGCAAGGGGCGGCGGATGTTGAACAAAAAGCCCTGCATGCCGGCACTGTTACGGTGGGGCAGGTTCTCTTTGATGATTTGGCCGCTGCTAAACTTATCCCCTTGGTAGTCGCGGGCCCACTCTTTGGAGTTATTCACCGCCATAAAATCAAACTCACCGGCTTTGAAAGCCTCCAACATCACCACCGGGTCCTTAAAATATTTGACGGTAATGTGGTTGAAGTTGTACTGGCCGCGCCGTACCGGCAACGACCAACCCCAATAGTCAGTACGTCGTTGATAGCGGATGGTCTTGCCTAAATCGTGGCTTTCGACCTGATAAGGTCCCGAGCCGAGCGGCACCACCCCCGCATTTTTGAAGTCGTGCTTCTTAAAAAACGCTTGGCTCAGCACCGGAATCTCCCCCGCGATCAGTGGCAATTCGCGGCTTTTATGGGAAAAATGGAAGCGAACCCGGCGTTCATCAAGGGCCTCAGCCCGTTGGATATCGCGCCAATAAGTACGATAAAAAGGACTGGCCTGCTCCGATCGCAGCAGATCGAAAGAAAATACCACATCCGCTGCCGTCACTGGGCTACCATCGGCAAAACGGGCCTCCGGACGTAGGGAATAGGTGACCGAAAGGGCGTCGGTGGCCACAGTAACCTCTCCGGCCAACAGCCCGTAACGGGCGAAGGGTTCATCAAGAGAGGCAACAGTTAGGGTCTCCACCGATAAAATAGCCAGCAAGTCCGGGGCGATGCCCTTGAAAGTGTAGGGGTTAAACTTATCAAAACTACCCAAACCGCCTAACGTCAAATCACCGCCTACTTTCGCCTGGGGCGAAAAATAATCAAAATGCTGAAAATTCCTGGCATACTTCGGCGCTTGATCCAAGGTGATGGCATGATCGGCGTAGAGGCTACTGCTGCTGGCCAACAACCAGCAAACGACTGCTACTAGAATTCGGTTCATCAAAGGTGCTCCAGCAGCTGGCTATTAAACTCAATTTTAGCCTGTTTCCGCCAAGTCTGTAGCCACGCTGCCGACTGCTCCTCTCCCTGTGTGATCGCCAGCCGCTGACTCAATTCGCGACGCTGCGGCTCGGTCATGGCAGCGACATCGGCTTTTTGAATGGTGGCCAAGCGCAGCAACACCAGACGAGTGCCATCGTTAATGGGGGTCGGATGCAGCGGTTTCTCCAGGGTCAGTTTGAACAACAAGCGCATCATCTCCGGATTCATCGTTACATCGCCGGTGCCATCCGGGTGGCTGCCATCACGCAGCAACGGCGTTTGGTCGGCCTGGAAGGCCGGGTGCATGGTGACCACCTGTTGCCACGGTTGATTTTGCTGTAAGGCCTTCACCGCCTCTTCGAGTAGGGTTCGTGCTTGCCGTTGGGCCGCATCCATCTTAAAGCTACTGGTCACCCGATCGCGAATCTCAGCCAGCTCTGGTAAACGTGCTTCTTGCCGTTCCACCACCTGCAAGGCCACAAAACGGTTGTTAGGCAACTCAAACAACGGACTCATTTGACCGACGGCGGTCGTTCGTGCCATTTCCAGAAATTTGGGCGATTGTTCGACCGCTGCGGCCTCTTCTTGACCCTGCTGATCGCTCAACCAATCGCTACTCTGTTCCTTAAGTTGAAAATCGTGGGCGATACTCGCCAAGTCGCCGCCACCGGCCAAACGGTCTTCTAGTTTGATGGAGTGATTGTAAACCGCCTCCTGGGCCTTTTGCTCTAAAAGGGTTTGACGAATTTCCTCACGTACTTGAGCCAGCGGTGTTGTCTCAGCTGGGCGGATGTCATCAATACGAATGAGATGGTAACCATAACTACTCTTAACTGGCTGCGATACCTCTCCTTTTGGGAGGGCAAAAGCGGCCTGATCGAACTCCGGCACCATGACCCCGGTCGAGAGCCAGCCTAAATCCCCCCCTTGGGCCGCTGTGGTATCCTCTGAGGCTGTTTTGGCGACCGACTCAAAACTCTCTCCAGCGGCTAGACGCGATTGAATTTGTTTTAATTTCTCTTCTGAACGGGCCAAAATATGACGGACATGACGACTCTCACGGCGTCGATAACTATCCTCGTGCTCGGTGTAATACTCCTCCATTTCAGCATCACTGACCGAGACACCCTGTCTCATTGAGGCGGCATCAAGCAGCACATAACGCACCTTAAAACGCACGGGGGTCATGAATTGGGTGCTGTGGCTGCTGCGAAACTGTTCCAGCTGCTCGTCATTCACCTGGATAGCGGCCAATAGGGCCGTTGGATCGAGGGAGATCCGGTCCGCACGACGCTGCTCCTGTTCCATCAAGTAGTTATTCTCCAACAGTAGCTGGGGCGTCGCAACCACCACATTGGCAAGCCGCCGCAACTGGTCAACAGCCAGATCGGAGGTCAGGCCGGATTCATACTCCTGTGCCGTCAGATGTGATTGACGCAGTACCTGTTGGTAGCGTTCGGGGTCAAACCGGCCTTTGCTGTGAAAGATAACTTCACCGCTAATGCGCTGTTGCAAGTAACTCAGAGGCACGCTCATACCCAGCTGACGTGTGACCGAAAGCAACAGGTAACGGTTAATCAGGTTGGACAGTACCTGCTGTTTAAGGCCAAGGGCCTCCGCCATTTTTTTATCGATCTGACCATTAGTCATCTGGCGCAGACGGTCAAAATCAGCATCGTAGAGGCGGGCAAACTCCTGTTGCGAGACGGCAAACTCATTGACACGTACCACCGGTTCGTTGGCCTTTTGGTCCAGGTAACCGCCTACTCCCCAGACGACAAAAGTCATACCGAGCAGAAACAGCAGACCTTTAACAACCCAGGTTTTGGAACTGCGACGCAAGGAGCTCATGATAGGCATGGAGGTAAACTCTTCTTATGATGATCGATGTTATTGCCGAGGTACGGACC
>JADGCM010000200.1 GCA_015228995.1 Magnetococcales bacterium | reverse complement strand
GAGGTTTCGTTGGAGGAGCCCATGGCGAATTCGTCCATATTGCTCTTGCCTAAGATCACCGCACCGGCTTGTCGCAGCCTCTGGGTCACCGTGGCATCGTAAGGGGGAACAAAATTGGCCAGCATCCGCGACCCGCAGCTGGTGCGTAGACCACGGGTGCAAAAGATGTCCTTGTGTGCCAAGGGCAGGCCAGTGAGCGGCCCCGCCCCGCCACGGCCAATGCGGGTATCGGCAGCACGAGCCTGCTCCATGGCACCCTCTCGATCAAGGGTGATATAAGCCCCTAGATGTGGATCAAGCCGCTCAGCACGCTGCAACAGAGCCTGAGTCAACTCCAGTGCCGAGCAACGCTTGGCTTGCAGAGCTGCGGCGGCATCAACTAGGCTTAGATCACAAAGTTCCATCAACACCTCTATTCAATCACTTTCGGCACGCGGAAGTGCCCTTCCTCCACTTCGGGGGCACAGGCCATGAGTCGGTCGTGCCAATCCTGCTCGTCTAGCCGGTCTTCACGCTCGCGCAACAACATCTCCACCGCATGGGTCATCGGCGGCACGTCATCGGTCGGCAGCTGATTTAATTCTGCCATGAGGTCAAGAATTGGCGCCAGCTGCTGAGCGTACAACTGTTCCTCTTCTGCTGTGATTTGCAAACGTGCCAGCGCCGCCACATGTTGTACAACAGCTTGGCTTGATTGGGGCGTCATGCCTGTTTCACCGCCTTACGTTGTTGTTCATACCAACGCACCCCCGCCAAAATCAACCCCAGCACCAGAAAGGCCCCCGGCGGCAGTACAAATACCAACATGGGGTGATAAGAGCTCCCGAATAGGTCCATACCAAACCAATGGCCACTGCCGAGTATCTCACGCAGCGATCCCAGCAACACCAGAGCTAAGGTAAAGCCAAGTCCAGAGGCGACCCCATCTACCAACGATGATAGGACGGTATTTTTGGAGGCAAAAGCCTCAGCTCGACCTAAAATAATACAGTTTACAACTATGAGAGGAATAAATATACCCAACACTTTGTGCAGATCATGAACAAAGGCGTTCATGCTCAAATCGATAATAGTCACAAAGGCGGCAATTACCACCACATAAGCCGGGATGCGTACCTCAGCTGGGATGACATTGCGAATGGTGGCAATGGCAACATTGGAACCAACCAGCACCCCGACGGTAGCCAACCCCATACCAACCCCATTAATAGCATTGGTCGTCACCGCCAAAGTTGGGCACATCCCCAACATTTGGGCAAAAATTGGGTTATTGACCCAGAAGGCGTCGGTAAAAACTTTACGCTGTTCCGACACAGCCTGATCGCTCATGATCCCCTCCGTGCGAGTACCTGTTGTTGATTCTCAACAAAAAAACCTAGGCCACGCTTGACCGCGTTGACCACAGCCCGTGGACTGATGGTGGCTCCAGCAAACTGGTCGAAATCGCCCCCATCTTTCTTGACCGCCCAGCGGCTGCTGGTCAGCGACTGGCCAGCAAAACGGCCGAGCCAAGCCGGATCACTAATTTTATCCCCCAGACCGGGGGTCTCTTTGTGCGTCACCACCTGGACACTCTGCAACCGTCCATCGGTCCGTACCGCTATCATGATGCTGATTTCACCGGAATAACCGTCCGGGGCTGTTACTACAAAAGCCGCCCCCAGATAATCGTCACCACGAGCGGCACGATAGAAGACCACCGGCGTATTTTTGCGATTCAAACGTGGATCACTCAGGGTCACTGTGTCTCGATCGGGCTCGTTGTCGAAACCCGGCGGCAACACCTGAGCCAACATACTCAGTGTTTCTTGCCGTTTGGCTTCAGCAATGCGCGTGCTGGTCAGTTGATCGGTACCGGCCAACAGAGCCGTAGCCACCGCACCTGTTACCATTAAAACCCAACCCATCTTGATATAATCGGGCATATTGTTAATCATCGGTAAGCCCTCCTATAAACCCAATTTCTTCTGGCGCCGCGATTTTCCATATACGGTCGGCCGGGTGTATTGATCCAGTAGGGGCACGGCCGCGTTCATGATGACAATAGCAAACGACACCCCCTCCGGATAGCCACCCCAAGTGCGGATGACATACGTTAACAAGCCACAGCCCAAACCGAACAACAGCTGCCCCCCCGGCGTTACCGGCGACGTTACCATATCGGTAGCCATGAAAAAGGCCCCTAATATCAGGCCACCCGTCAGCAGATGAAACAACGGACTCGGGTAACTATTGTTATCGATGACCCAAAAAACAGCCGCCGGAACGATGCAACCGGCCAGCATGGACAGTGGAATATGCCAAGTAAACAGCTTTTTGCGCAACATGTAGAAGCCACCCAGTGCCAGCAGTAGCGCCGAGGTCTCCCCGAGTGAACCATTAATGGTACCAAAACCGGCCGCAAAATAGCTGAAATGATAGCCCCCTGCTGTCAAGGCTTGTGCCACGGTCTGACCCATGCCGGTGCCGGTGCGGTACTGCCCTAGCGGTGTCGCTGAGGCGACCGCGTCGACCGCTAAACCAGCCACCGGACCGGGATCACCACCGAAAAAGATCGTTACCCCCTGTCCCAAGGTCCAAGCATGATCACCAAATAGAAAATGAGGTTCAGGCCAACTGGTCATTTGCAGTGGGAAGGAAATCAATAGAAAAACACGGGCAATCAAGGCCGGATTAAAGACGTTGTAACCCAAACCACCATGAATTTGTTTGCCCAAGGCAATGGCGAAAAAGCCCCCCAACAAGCAAATCCACCAGGGCGCATGCGGTGGCAGTGTCAACCCCAGCAATAGCCCCGTTAATAACGCCGACTGATCCGCCAAAGGGGAGGGACGCTGCCGCAGCTGCACGAACAACCGCTCGGTTACCATACAGCTGGCCATGGTGCTGGCCAGCACCAACACCGCAGGCCAGCCAAACATGACCACAGCAAAAGCGGTTGCTGGCATCAAGGCAATGATCACTGTGTGCATCACTTGCGCCACCGAATC
>JADGCM010000199.1 GCA_015228995.1 Magnetococcales bacterium | reverse complement strand
TCCTTGATGCCTTCCTTGATGCCCGCCATCTTGCCATCCTGAATACCCTTCAGCAACAACGGTCGTATCACATCGTTTTCCATTAAATCAATGGTCACAGCCATCTCATCAGCCTCCTTTTGTACCATCGCTTCCAATTTGCGTAGGCCAGAAATCACCACCAGCTTTTCTAAAGAGTCCTTACGCGCTTTAGGTGGTAACCTATTAATACGTCGTAAAATCTCTCGAATGGTCTCCTGCGTATCTCCCATACGACACAGCACTGCCAGAATGTTCTCCTCTAGCATTGGGCTGTCTAGCATCTCGTGGCAGTCTATATCACGGATATCAACAAAACCATAACTGAATTGCAGCCCTTCCTCGACAATCGCTGTCTCCGGCTGCCAACGCTTGTTGCCAATGTAGAGCACTTTTTGGATGAGTCGTTGCCCCGGATAGCGATAGCGGATAAAGACACGGTACATCAACATGCGCCACTGAATCAGCTCCGATGCCCCCTGCAGCTCTAGATGAAAGATCGATTGATCCAGCAGATGGAATACCAAATCTGGAACCCGTTTCTGGGTAGATGGAAACTCAATTCCAGTCAGTACTTCAACGGCCCTCTGGCCTACCAACAACTGTAACAACCGTTGCGGTGGCTGTTTGAAAAGATCTTTTAGCGTGGTATCGTAGCGCATAAGGCTTGCCGTCACGCCTCGCCAACGGTTTCTATCATCACCACCGCCATCGCCTCAGTTGGACTCCGGTCGCTCCAGATCACCCACTGAAAAGCAGGAAAAAATCTTTCACTTTCATAAATAATTGCTTTAACAATAAATTCAATCTGCTTGCTGGAGAGATAAGTACCGCGCAGCGGCACGACCACCCGATACACTGGCATCCACTCTTCCTGCCAGATCTCGAAATGACCGAGCCAGACCTGTTCGTTGATCAGACTCAGCAGTTCGAAAATCTTTGTATGCAGATGTTTCGGCGCCTTCATATTGAGATAGCAACTGAATTGTATACAGGCGTTGTCTTCATGGTAGATGACCATGAGCCGCAGTGCCCCCCACTGTGAGGGCACCTCACTCCATAACTCGTTGTCGTCACTACGTTCAACGGGCCAGTCACGATTCAGCAGGTAATCTTCCACCCGCTCAAGCGGATGCTTACCTGTCATCTCCTCCTCTACCAGCAACGTGCTGAGCCGATATCTTTTCTGAGATTCTGCCATGACTTTACCTGATGGAATATGGAACAAACCGATCTGTCATTATGGCAAAGATAGATGCCACTGGCAAGCTAGGATCGACAGCACTACCGCCGCCAGATCGGCAATGAGGGCCGCTGCCAAGGTATGCCGCAGCCGCTGCACCCGCACCGCCCCGAAATAGACGGCCAACACATAAAAGGTCGTTTCGGACGATCCCTGCAAGGTACTGGCCAGCAGACCGACATAACTATCTGGTCCAGTGAGGGGCTCCCGCAGTAATGATGCCAACAAACCGTAGGCCCCAGAACCAGACAACGGTCGCAACAGAGCCATGGGTAATACCTCAGCCGGCAATCCAAGCGGTATCTTCCAAGGACTTAATGCCGTAACGATAGCCTCTAACCCACCACTGGCCCGCAACATGGCTACTGCCGATAGAATAGCCACTAAATAAGGCAAAATACGTACGGCGACGTCGAAACCCTCTTTGGCCCCCTCGATAAAAGCTTCATAGATGGCGACACGACGCACCAAGCCCAACATGATAATCGCCGCGATCACCACCGGCAACGTCCAGGGAGAGACCTGCCGGGCGTAGATCAATGATAGAGGAATCAGTGACAGCAACACCGTCATTGCCAGCCAGCCGATCCACGGGGCATAATTGCCATTCTCCAGCTCTTTCGCACCGGGAGAGTCCACTTCATAACTCCCTCTCTCCCTTTGTGGGAGAGGGGGTTGGGGAGTGAGGGGGTGCTGAGGGTAAGGGGGAAACCAATTTTGTAGCAACCGGGCCACTAAAATGGCCACAGCAGTGGCCCCGAAAGAGGCAAACAGCGTCGTTGGCAACACAGCCGCCGGATCAGCCGATCCAGCCGCTGCACGCAGGGCGATGACCGTACTGGGCATAAGGGTGATGCTGGCGGTATTAATGGCTAAAAACAATGCCATGGCATTTGTTGCCGTGCCTGGTACCGGGTTGAGTCGATCCAGCTCCTGCATGGCCCGAATGCCAAATGGTGTGGCAGCGTTACCCAATCCCAAGGCATTGGCCGATAGGTTCATGATCATGGCCCCCATAGCTGGATGGTGGGCTGGCACCTCGGGGAAGAGACGGACCATCAACGGTCGGATCAGCCGTGCCAATAAGCGCAGCAGGCCAGCTTGCTCAGCAATTTTCATCAAGCCCAGAAAAAAGGCCATGGTGCCAATCAGGTGAAAAGCGAGCTGCACCGCATCGCCAGCAGCGGTGATCGTGGCCGTTGTCAATTGCTGGAGCGGTGCTTCACCAGAGGAAAAATCCCAGTGCCATTGATGCCAAGCAGACAACAGCAGCGAAGAGAGAATCAGAATGGCAAACAAGCTATTCAAGACAGTGACTTCCCCTCCGATAGCTACAGGCTAATCGAAAACCAGAACCAAGCCGGTATAAAAAATGCTCTTCAGTTTCACACCCCTCAATCCCGTTCGCACCAAATTGATGGAGAACAACATGACCCCATTTTTCCTGCTAACGCTTTCCGGTCGTGACCGCCCCGGCATCGTTGTGGCTCTGACCCGTTCTCTATTCGAAGCCGGCTGCCATATCGAAGATTCCACTATGACCCGACTACGCAACGAGTTGGTCATGATGTTATTGCTCCGTCCACCATCTGTCTTGCCACTGGAAGCGCTACAGCTACTCATCGGTTCCATGGCTAATAGCATGGACCTCTCCTGGTCGATGAAGACGATCGATCCATCGAACGCTGTTGTCCACCCATCCCCGAGCGGACGCCACTGCGTCGTCTCTCTGCAAGGGGCGGAACAGCCCGGGATCG
>JADGCM010000198.1 GCA_015228995.1 Magnetococcales bacterium | reverse complement strand
TGGGTTACCAGGGGTAGACATCGAGGCCTGCCGTCGCCAAGCCGAGGCGATGGGGGTCCATTTTCGCACCCGCATCTTGCATCAATTGGGATAAATTGGTATGAACTTTACGTCCGTTTGGATACTCAAACGAGACAGATGCAGTGTGAATCAAAAAAGACGACTAAATTGACATTTTTTTATAGCAAATGATCAGGGTTTGTGGCATACAATTGGCTCTATCCATCAAGGATGTTGAGGATCACGAGCAAACCGGTCGGTAGCTGCTGCGGTGGCTGCCGGTCGATGCTCTGGCTCTAAACAGGTGGGCTGCGGCCCGTAGTTTCAATAGTACTTGATAAATGGGGAGTTTTGTCATGAGCATACGACCCAAAAATAGATCGGAAGCCGGTTTTACCCTGATTGAACTGGTAATGGTGATCGTGATTCTTGGGATCTTGTCCGCAGTGGCGACGCCAAAATTTACCAGTTTGGTCGATGAAGCGGAAAAATCGGCCATTAAGGGCATTGCTGGGGCCCTTTCCAGTGCCAGTTCGACCAACTGGGCCGCCTGCAAGAGCGGGGCGAGTACCGGTTGCGTGAACTCAACCTCGCTGTTGGGCTGCGCTACCGCTGGCTTGTTGATCGATAGTGAGGAGGCCGATGCGCTGTTTACAGCGACGGGCCATAAGTATGCACTCAGCACCGAGACTTGGGGGGCTCTCAATAGCCTCTCTTGTACCATAACCGGTCCCAATAGCATCACTGCTAAGTTTACCATGCTGAAACCATGATCACTCGCGTGTTGCCGTCGGGCATTTTAGTAAAATTCCAGGATTGCAGATGGTTGTATGAAAAGGTGCTGCGGCACCGTTTCGGGCAGCGCTGCAATACTTGAACAGGTGGGCTGCGGCCCGTATTGTTGTTAATCTCAAAAATGGGAGTTTTTTGCTATGAATATGCAACATCAGCGCTCTGCGGAAGCCGGTTTTACCCTCATCGAACTGGTGATGGTGATCGTCATTCTCGGTATCTTAGCGGCGGTGGCAACACCAAAATTCACCAGCTTGGTTGACGAAGCTGAGAAGTCGGCCATCAAGGGGGTGGCCGGTGCCCTCGCCAGTGCCAGTTCGACCAACTGGGCGGCTTGTAAGAGTGGGGCGACCACTGGCTGTGTCAGTGCGACCTCGTTGTTGGGTTGCGCCACGGCTGGCCTGCTCATCGACAGCGAAGAGGCGGCTTCTCTGTTCACCGCGACTGGTCATAAGTACACATTGAGCACTGAGACCTGGGGCACGGCCACCAGTTTGGCTTGTACCATTACCGGTCCCAGTGGTGTGACGGCTAAATTCACCTTGATGAAGCCGTAACGCTTGCTAGTTGATGGCTTGCGGACGATTGGGCCTTCCGCTTCGTACTCCCCCTCTCCCCTTGTGGGAGAGGGGGTTGGGGGGTGAGGGGCGAAAAGGGTCGAGGGCTGAGGGGAAAGACGGAGGTTTCACCCTGATTGAGCTGGTGATGGTCATTGTCGTGCTCGGTATCTTAGCGGCGGTGGCCATCCCCAAAATGACCAGTCTGGTCAACGAGGCTGAGGTCTCTGCCATCAGAGGGGTGGCCGGTTCTTTGCTCAGTGCCGGGTCCATCAACTATGCCGCCTGCGCCACCGGCCACAGCGATTGCCAAACGGTGGACAGTTGTAACGATGTCTTTGATCGTCTGGTCGATACCGTGGACACGGCTCAGTTGAAGGCAAAATACCGGGTGAAGGATGATTTGGCCATTGCCAGAGGCAGCCGTGTTGCCTGCCTGTTGGAATTGATCGCTGATCCGAGTATAACGGCACCGTTTGCGTTAACGGGTACCGTGGCGCCATAAGGACGATTTGTTGGGGAGATTGTTTCGATGCAGCAGCGGGGATTTACCCTCATTGAGACGATCATGGTGGTTATCATCGTCGCCATTATGGCGGTGTCGATTACTTACCGTTGGCCGGGTCCCAGCATGGAGGTGCGTGCCAGCGCCGATCAACTAGCCACTGACATCCGTATGGTGCAAACGGTGTGTATGCAGCAGCACAACCAGACCTCCTGTATGTTGTGGCGCAGCGCTACCGATGGCTACATTGCCCAGGTGACCTTAAAATTGAGCAGTGCCGCCCAGGATATTCACGACTTGACCGATGTGTGGATGATGCAAGATGGCGACAATACTCCCTGTGTGGTCCAAAGGGACGGTGTTGATCCGACCATCGTCACCCTCACCAAAACAGTTCGTCTGCCAAGCATGACCATTTATGGGCCGCTTGGCCCAACGACTCCTGCTTTTACCCTTGCTTTTGATGGCATGGGGGTGCCGATTGATCCTGTCACCAAGGTGCCAATCACCACCGATCCCCGGATAACGGTCACCAAAGAGGATGTTGCGGCTGTGGTGCAGTTGTTCCACCTAACTGGCATGGTACGTTAGGGGGTGAATATGTGGGAGAGGGGGTCTGGGGGTGAGGGGAATGGAAGCCCTGGCTTCACGCTCATTGAGCTGATCATCTTTATGGTCATCATCGCCACCTCGATTGCGGCGATTGTGCCGCTTTACACCCAGGTGGTAATCGGGCAGAAATCGACCCGTGAACAGGTACAAGCTAAGTTTCTGGCTACCGAGCTGTTTGAGCAAATCCGCGGCGAGTGCCAAGTCAAGCACTCAACCCTTGCTGCGGTCAAATTGCTGGTTGCTGATACCGACCTACCTAACTTTCAGCGCACCATGACCATCACTGACGATGCGGCCGATCCATTCTGTATCAATGTGGTCATCCAGGTGAACACCAGCGACGGCAGCACCCAGTACCGACTACCAGCGCAGCAAATCTGTGCTGACCGGCCGCCGATTACCGGCAGTCTGAGGAGTTGTCAGCAATGAGAATATCCCCTCACCCCCCAGTCCCCTCTCCCACAGGTGGAGAGGGAGAGTATAAAGAGGCCTTTTTACCCTCGCCCCTTGTGGGAGAGGGCGGGGTGAGGGGTGTGAAGGGCTTCACCCTGATCGAG
>JADGCM010000014.1 GCA_015228995.1 Magnetococcales bacterium | reverse complement strand
TTTTACGACGTATCAATGAGTTGCCACCTAAGGCACGTAGAGATGCTTTAGAGAAGTTGGCGATCCTTTCTGGTCTACGTAAATTGGAAGCAACCGTAAGGGAAGAGGCGCGAGAAATGGCTATTACGATCGATTTGATGGAAAATGATCTGTTTCGTCCGCTGCTGCTCCAAGCAGAGCAAAGAGGCGAACAAACAGGCATCAAAGAGGGCATCAAAGAGGGCCAAGCGACCATGTTACTTCGTCTGTTGCAGCGTCGTTTTAGCGACATGCCGAGCTGGGTGGAAGAGAAAATCGCTGCTGCCAGTAGCAGCCAGATTGAGCAGTGGAGTGAGCGCATTTTTGACGTTCATGCGCCCGGGGACCTATTCGGCACATGAAAGATGATTGTTGCACGTGGATTGTGTAATATACCCCCACATTGGCGGGGGGCTGTGGTTGCAATAGGCAATTTTGACGGCGTCCATCGGGGCCATCAGTCGTTGTTATCCGTGGCCGTGCGGTTAGCCAAAGAGCAGGCGGTGCCCGCCGTTGCCATCACCTTTGAACCGCATCCACGGGCCCTGTTGCAACCCGAGGCGGCACCAGAGCGGTTGACCTCGTTATCTGGCAAGATACGTTGCTTGGCACAACAGCAGTTGGATGGTCTGCTGCTGCTCCGCTTTACCCCGGTACTGGCCCAGTTGTCAGCCGAGCAGTTTGTAACCACCGTATTGGTGCGGGAGTTGGCCATACGTACCATCGTTGTCGGCTATAACTTTCGTTTTGGTCAGGGCGGCAGGGGCCATATCGACACTTTGGAAGGGATGGGTAAGCAACATGGTTTTTCGGTATACCAACCCGAAGCCGCCCGGGCGGATGGAGATATTATCTCTTCGACCCGCATCCGCAAGCTCATTCGCCAAGGGGAGTTGGCCGCGGCTTCGCAACTGTTGGGTTGGCCCTTCGAGATTGCCGGTCGGGTCCAACCCGGGGATCAACGCGGGCGGACTTTGGGTTATCCGACGGCTAATTTATCCCTGACCGGTCTTGTCCATCCGCCAGTGGGCGTTTATAGTGTGGCCGCGTTGGTGGAGGGGAACTCTAAGTGGCAACCGGCGGTGGCCAATCTGGGGCATAATCCTACCTTTGGCCGCCAATATTCCCCCCGTTTGGAGATCCATCTATTGCAACCACTCGCTGACCCCCTGTACGGCCGTAAGGTGCGGGTGCGCCTGTACCACCGGCTGCGTGACGAGCGAATTTTTCCCAATATTCAGGCGTTGCAACAACAAATTGCTGATGATATTACTCAGACACGACGCTATTTTGACCACAATCCCCTAGAGGTGGAGTAACCCTGCCATGAGTCGATTATTGACCGCCGCCCAGATGCAGAGCGCTGATCGCCGCACCATCGACGAGTTGGGCTTGCCCGGCGTCGTCTTAATGGAAAATGCCGGGGCCGCCGTGGTGGCGGTGATCCAAGAACGGTTGCCGCAGTTGCGGCAGCGGCTGGTGCTCATTCTGGCCGGTACCGGTAATAACGGCGGCGATGGCTTTGTCATTGCCCGCCGGCTATCAGCCAGCGGTACCCGGGTCAAGGTGCTGTTATTCGGCCGTCTGGATCAAATCAGTGGCGATGCCGCTATTCACTGCCAAGTATGGTTGAAGTCGGGAGGCGAGCTGGTCGAAATCCAGAACAATGGCGATATGGAGCCGTTCCCCGCCTGGCTCTCTCATGCGGCTTTGGTCGTTGATGCCCTGTTTGGTACCGGTTTGAATCGCCCCATCACCGATCTACCGGCCCAAGCGATTGCCCTGGTCAATGCCGCTCAGGTGCCGGTATTGGCGGTTGATATCCCCTCGGGCATTGATGCCGACAATGGTCGCGTCCTGGGTTGCGCCATTCACGCTAACTGGAGCGTCACCTTTGCCGCAGAAAAAGTGGGGCATCGTCTCCATCCGGGGGCGGCCCATTGCGGCGAGATCATCGTCGCCCCGATCGGCATTCCAGACCGATTTATCGATATCCCAGAACACCGTGTAGCGCTGAATCGACCCGATGACCTAGCGTTGCCTCAGCGTCCGGTCAATTCGCACAAAGGCCATTTTGGTCACTTGCTGATCTTGGCCGGCAGTATGGGCAAATCGGGAGCGGCGGTATTGACAGCGATGGGGGCGTTACGCACCGGTCCCGGATTGGTAACTGTGGCCACCCAGCAGACAGTACTGCCCCAGATTGCGGTGCAAGTTCCGGAAGCGATGACGTTACCGTTACCCGACTACGACAACGATGAATCACTGGGGATGAGCACCCTCGACATCATTTTATCGAGCGGTTTTCATCCACGGGCGATGGCAATTGGCCCTGGCTTGGGCAACAATCGGCGTTGGTCGGTAGTGATCCCAGAACTACTGACCCGTATGGACGATATACCGGCGGTATTGGACGCGGATGCCCTCAATCTACTGGTGCGCAACGGCGTCTCCTCCATCGCTCGTCTCGCTGGTGAGCGTAAGGCACCATTAGTCATTACCCCTCATCCTGGTGAAATGTCGCGCTTGGTTGGTTTATCGGTTGATAAAATTCAGTCGGATCGGTTGGAAGTAGCCTTGCGTACTGCTCAAGACTGGAAGGTGTGGGTGGTGCTCAAGGGAGCGGGGACCATCATTGCCACCCCGTCCGGACAAGCCTGGATCAATGCTACCGGCAACCCTGGCTTAGCTGCCGGCGGCAGCGGTGATCTGCTCACTGGTATTATTGCCGGTTTGATTACTCAGGGTATGGCTGTCGAGCCCGCCTGCCGTTACGGCGTCTGGCTCCATGGAGCCTCCGCTGATGCCCTGGCTGTCAGTCGTGGTGGTGCGATCGGCATTTTGGCCCGCGATCTATTGCCCCACCTCGAAGCCATTCATAACCAGCATTAATACCGATGCAACAGCGCCTCTTTGGCCGTCGTATCGGTCGTCAGGTATCGGTATTGACCTTGGGTACCATGCGTTTTCTGCATGGTTGGGACGAACCACACGACCTACTGCCAGACGATAGCTGCCAAAATAGCGAGGCCATTATCCGGGCTGCCTTGCAAGCGGGTATCAATCTGATTGAAACCGCTCGTGGTTACGGCAAAAGTGAACGGCTGATTGGTCGGGCCCTGGCCCGCATCGCCCTGCCCAGGTCGCACTATATGGTCATGACCAAAGGGGCACCACTACCATCGGCGCGCCAGATGCGCCTTTGTGTCGATGAATCCCTCCAACGCCTCGGGCTTGATCACCTCGATTTTTTTGCCCTGCATGGCCTGAACCATAGCGACGATCTGCAACTGACGTTTGGCCCTGATCGCGCCCTGGCTGGCCTGCAACAGGCGCAAAAACAAGGGCTGATCGGACACATTGGCTTTTCAACCCACGCCACCGCCCCTTTCATCCAGCCATTAATCAGTAGTGGGGTCTTTGATTTTGTTAATTTGCATTACTATGCCTTTCGTCCTGGTAACCAGCCAGCGGTGTTGTCGGCTAGTGCAGCGGGTATGGGGGTGTTTATCATTTCTCCTAACGATAAAGGGGGCCATTTATATCAGCCCTCTCGACAGCTGTCGCAGTTAACAGCACCGCTGCATCCGGTCCATTATAACGAACGCTGGCTGCTGCATCAGCCCCAGGTGCATACTCTAAGCATTGGTCTCAGTGAACCAGAGCAACTGGCGATTCATCTTGCTGCCGTGGCTGAACCTTGGAGTGCGGTCGAACAGACCATCGACCAACGATTGCATCAGATCGGTCAGTCATCTCCCTGGTTCCCTTGCCTCCATTGCAGTCGCTGTCTGCCCTGTCCGCAACAGATCGATATCCCCGAGCTGTTGCGCTTAGGCTACCTTGCGGAACGGCTCGGTATGCAGGGTTATGCCAGTGACCGATACCACCAGATGCGTCCGACCGACCGCTGGGTACCCGGTGCCCCGGCCACCCAGTGCGACCGTTGTGGTGACTGTTTGCCACGTTGTCCCGCCCAGCTCATGATTCCAGAACAGTTATTATTGGCCCATCAACGACTTGAACAGCCATGACCGCTATCTCCCCACCACGTATGCTAATTGTTGACGATGATGACGGTATTCTGTTGCTCTTTAGCGCCATCTTGACCGATGCCGGATACACCATTAGCACGGCTAATGGTGTCATGACCGCCCTACAACAGATTGATCAAGTAGGACGCTTCGATATTATCCTCACCGATATCCGGTTGGGGGAACAGAGCGGTATTGAGCTGCTGCATCAGATCAATCGGCGCCAATTGGATAGTTATGTACTGCTGATGACCAGTTATCCGGATATCGATTCCATTCAGGAAGCGATGCGGTGCGGTGCTTTCGATTATCTCATCAAACCGATTGAGCCAGAAACTTTATTGCGATTGGTCTATACCACCATTGAGCACAAACGACTGCGCGACGAAAAAGAGAGCTATCGACGTCATCTGGAAGCGGTGTTCCGCAGTGTTCAAGATGCCATCATCACCGTCGATCCCCAACGCCAATTGCGCCAATATAACGAAGCGGCACGCCTGATGTGTGGTATCCAAGAAGGTATGGAACCCTCTGACTGTCTTCGGGCCTGTAAGGGGATTATTAAGCAATTATTCGACGACCGACGCCCGATCAAGGGTCATGTGGTGCAGTGTATGGATGCTGCCCGTAACCAGCGTATTTTGTCGATCGCCGCCGCACCGCTGTTGGATGAAGCGGGTCATTTTGATGGAGCCGTGTTGGTGATCCGTGATGAAACCAGGTTAGCCACCCTAGAGCGTGATCTGCGGGAACGGCGCCAGTTTCATGGTATGATCGGCAAAAGTCGCACCATGCAGCAGATCTATGCCATGATCGAAACACTGGCCGATATTGAAAGCACCGTATTGATCCGCGGCGAGAGCGGTACCGGTAAAGAGCTGGTCGCTGAAGCCTTGCACCACCAAGGGCAGCGCAGCCGACAACCGCTGGTATCGGTCAACTGTTCCGCCTTGACCGATACCCTGCTCGAAAGCGAGTTGTTTGGTCATGTACGGGGTGCGTTCACAGGGGCCGTTCACGATAAAGAAGGTCTGTTCCAAATCGCCCATGGGGGTACTATTTTTCTCGATGAAATTGGTGATATTTCGCCAGCCATGCAGATCCGTCTATTGCGGGTGTTGCAGAAAAGAGAGTTCCAACGGGTTGGCGATACCAAGACCATCCGGGTCGATGTCCGGGTAGTAGCCGCCACCCACCAGGACTTGCGGCTTCAGGTCCAACAGGGGTTGTTTCGTGAGGATCTCTATTATCGGCTCAAAGTGGTCGAGATCGTTATGCCCCCCCTGCGCGAGCGGCGTGAGGATATCCCACTGCTGATTGACGCCTTTATCGAGCGGTTTAACGCCCGTTTCCATAAAAATAGACTGATCCAAGGAATGACCAACCAAGCCATGAGCCTCTGTCTGCGTTACCATTGGCCTGGCAATGTTCGTGAACTGGAGCATGCCATTGAACACGCCTTTGTCTTATGCCCACAAACCATCCTTGATGTGCACCATCTACCGGCGGAGATGGCGTTACCGTTGGTCTCGTCATCGCCCCCCGGCGATGACCAGGATGTTGACAAAGGGGAGATCGACCGTCATCATCGTGATGATCGACAATACATTGTCCAAATATTGCAGCAGCATGGCTGGGTGGTGGCGAAGGCGGCACGTTCCCTTGGCTATAGTCGTAGCACACTCTACCGACGCATGAAGGAATTTGGCATTGAATGAGGGAATTGGATGAGGGAATGGATTGATGTCCGTACTGCTTGATGCTGATTTTCACGATCTGATTGACCTATTACCCGACGCGCTATTATTGGTACAGGGATCGGCGGTCATTTATGGTAATCCATCGGCACTGGTGCTGGTTGGCATGGCCAGCCAGCAAGAGTTGGTGCAGTGTTCCCTGGAGCAACTATTCCAGAGCGATGGCGCCCAGCAACTGCTGGAACTCATGAACGCTGACACGGCAGCACCCCTGTTAGAGACACAGTTGCTACACCATGACGGAGAGGTCATTCCCGTTGAGGTGACATTACGCCAGGTGGTGCTGCACAACCAATCGTTATCCCTCATCATTGCCCACGATGTGCGTTATCGGCGCCAGATCGAGGAACATATCCGCCGTCAGGCCAGCTACGATATTTTGACGGGATTGCCCAACCGGGCTTTGTTTCTCGACCGCATGCAGCACGAGATCATCCGCGCCAAACGTGCCAAAAGTCGGGTCGCCTTGATGTTTATCGATCTGGATCGGTTCAAGTGGGTTAACGATACCCTGGGTCATGCCGCCGGCGACCAACTGTTGCGTGAGGCGGCAGCGCGCCTGCTCTCTTGTCATCGTGAGTCAGACACCGTCGCTCGGCTGGGCGGCGATGAATTTACCATTATCTTGCCCGACATGGCCCGTGGTCCCCATGCCGAACGGGTGGCAAGCCAGATCCTCAAACAACTGGCACAACCTTTTATCCTCGAAGGACAGGAGGCTTACATCTCCGGCTCTATTGGCGTGACTGTTTTTCCCGATGATGCCGATGACCTAGAGGGTCTGCTCAAAAACGCTGACTGCGCCATGTACCACGCCAAAGCCGATGGCCGCAATGCTTATCGTTTCTTTACCTCCGACATGCACGCTGAAGCACAGGATCGGATGGAATTGGAAAAACACCTGCATAAAGTGCTGGAACGCCGCGAGCTGGTGATTCACTATCAACCAATTGTCGATCTGCGCCATCATCGTCGTATTGTTGGCGCTGAGGCCTTATTGCGTTGGGCCCATCCCAGTCGGGGTCTGATGTCACCCGATCTCTTTTTGCCCTTGGCGGAAGAGATTGGCTTGTTAGGACACATCACCGAGTGGACGATCCTGACCGCCTGTCGTCAAACCCAGCAGTGGCGGTTGGATAAGCAACGCAACGATCTATTTATTTCGCTCAACCTCTCCTGTACTCGTTGTCGCGAGTTATCGACGGATAACAAGCTGGCCGAACTGCTGCAGCAGTCACAACTGCCGCCGATAGCACTGGTATTTGAAATTACCGAAAACATCATTGCCGAGGATCCAGCCAAGGCGATGGCCATGCTGCATCAGCTGCGTCATCTGGGGGTACAGCTGTGGCTGGATGACTTTGGTACCGGCAACTCTTCGCTGAGTGTCTTGAAACGGTTGCCCGTTACCGGTGTCAAAATCGATCGATCTTTCACGCCGGACGCCCTCACCGACCAAGAGACCGGTATGTTGGTGCGTGCCATTGTGTCGTTGGCCAGCAGTCTGCATCGCAAGGTGATTGGCGAAGGGGTCGAAACCGAACGACAGGAACATTTCTTACGCGAACAAGGCTGTGATATGGCTCAAGGGTACCTCTACGGCCGACCCATGTCAGCAGATGAGTTTGGCGAGTTGTTGTAACATGCCTCTTACCCCACAGGCGGCTATTCCACCGCTGGTTCACGCGGTATTGAACGAAATTCAGCGCTTATGTCATCCCATCTATCTGTCTGGGGAGTTTTTGCATCAGTGCCTGTTGAATCAATCGTTGCCAGATGAAGTGGAGATTCTGACACCAAATTCCCTGGTGGAGCTACGCCACAAATTAATTCAGGCTGGCTTGATCGCCAGCAGCCATGGGATGAGTGACCACTTACAGCATCGCTTGCTTATTCCAATCAAGAACCAAACCGCGCCCAAGGCTATTGAGATGACCCGCTTCAGTGGCCATATCACTGACGATTTGAGTGTCAGAGATATCACGATCAACGCCATGGCGTGGTGTTGGCCTAACGGTCCCTTGATTGATCCATTTCTTGGTCTACAAGACCTATCGCAACTGCGCATTCGTCTGGTGCATGGCCGTGCGACATTGGAACAAGATCCGCTTAATGCGTTACGGTTTTTTCGCTTTATGTTGCAATTGCCAGGCGAGCCAGATCCGGAACACTGGCAAATGATCGAAAATTGTTCCATGCAGTCGGTAGCAAAGGATCGCTTACGGGCAGAAGTTGATCAAGTATTGGCTCTGCCGTTTCAGGATCCTCGTAGCCGTCGTTATCTGTTACGCCTGTTTGAGACCACACTGGGATCCAGCATCCTGCCCGAACTGACCAACATGAGACAGGTTGCCCAAGGGGCTGAGACAACATGGACAGCTTGGCACCATACCATCGACATGGCCCTAGCGCTTACACCGCCAGAAGAGGGGGAGGAGGTAACGCTGTTGGATCTGCGTTGGGCAGCGTTGTTGCACGAGATTGGGCGTGGGGTTTTATCAACAATGGTTATCGACGATCCCGCCCACATTCGCCACACCACCCACCAACTGGTGCAGGTCATTCTAACGAGGCTGCATTTTTCTAGGAGGCGACAACGACGCATTCGTTCTTTACTCCAGCATATCGACTTGTCATTATCGCCCTCTGATCGAGCCCTGCGACGTATGATTGACCGCCGCATTCCGGTAGAGGGAGTCTACCGCCTCATTCGGGCCAAAGCATCGGCCTGTCGTCAAACTTCAGCAGCGGAATTGGCGCACATCCAGAATGAGTACCAACGCGCCATGCAGCGGTGTCGTGTGGTGCGCACCCAAATGGAACAGTTGCACGTCAAAGATTTAGCAATTTCCGGTGGTGAGATTATCGATATGGTGCGCCTACCACCCGGCCCGTGGGTGAAACAGGCGCAACAGCATTTAGTGGCGTGGGTGGGCAGCGACATGCGCCGCAATAAACGTGATACGTTACAGGCGTGCGTACGCGAGTGGATACTCCATCACGCGGTGTTATCATCATGACCAAGGTATTGGCACTAGACAGCTCGACTCATTTAGGCGGGATTGCCCTAGTTGAGGGTGAGCGGGTGATCGGTCAGCAGCGTCTATACCAGCCAGAGGGGCACGCTGCGGCCATGCCCCCGGCCTTGGAACAACTGATGCAGCAATCCGGTTGGCGTTACCAAGAGATTGACCTGATGGTGGTGACCATTGGCCCAGGGTCGTTTACTGGTTTGCGAGTGGCGCTCGGTTTGGCTAAAGGCATTGCCCTGGCATACGGCACCGCTCTGGTCGCTGTCTCCACGCTCACGGCGATAGCAATCACCCCAGAGTTAGCTATCCATGGTCGGCAAGCCACCACCTCCTACCGATTGGTCGTTACCGATGCCCGGCGCGGCGAGGTGTTTGCCGCTTTGTACCACGATCATCAACCCTGTTGGCAGCCGTCGCGTTATACATTAGAGCAGCTGTCGCAGGCGTTACTGGACTACGGGAGGGCCGTCCCTGAGGCACGCACCCTGGTAGTGGTCGGTGATGGCCTGCCACAAGTGGCAGCCCTATTGACCAAGGCATTGCATCCCAGTAGCGTGTTGCTGCACGATGTGCGGGGAGTGGATCCGGTCGCACTGGCCCACCACGGACTAAGCTGCTACCACCAGCGTGGTGCCGACGATATCGTACTGCTAGAGCCACTTTATCTACGCCGTACAACAGCTGAAGAGACGTAAAAAACCTTTACCAGCTATCTTCTGTGTTGTTAAGGTCTCGTTAGCCCTCGCCCTCGGCCTCCCCCTCCGAACGAGGGCGAGGGACTTTCTAAATTAATCCACCGCTACTTTAATGGCGCGTGGCCGCATTTCTTCGCGCTTGGGCATCACAACCTCTAGCACACCGTTGCGGTAATTGGCTTGTATCTGCTCCAGATGAGCGGTATTCGGCAGCTGGAAGGTACGGCTGAATTGGCCATAAGCGCGTTCAATACGGTGATAACTGTCCCGCTTGGCCTCATCATTGAAACGCCTTTCCCCGGCGATCGTTAAACGCCCATTTTCGACATTAACCTGGATATCTTTCTGTTCCATCCCGGGAATATCCGCACAAATAGTAATGCGGTCGGTATCCTCCTTGATGTCAACACGCAATGGCCATTGCGACATCATTCCATCTTCGAGCAGATCACGGTCAAAAAGACGGTTGATTTCACGATGCAAAGTGTTTATAGTACGAAACGGATCGTAAGCGACAAGTGACATCTGTGTTCTCCTTAAAATTGACGACCAATCAATTTGTCTAGCGCGAGCGATTGCCATGACTCCTGGTGTAACCTTTGACGGAAGGATACACCAGGGGGGCGCTTCAGCGCTTCTGATCCATTATTTAGGCACGTCGGTGCCGTCACGCAAGTCGTAATAGCTCTATTTTTCAGTCTGCAATATCTGCTGCCATACTGCTAGCACGGCACCGAATCGTTGCTGCAAATGACTGGTGAGATCCGTTGCCGGGTCAAGACCACACAGTCGCACCAAACGCATCTGTATCCAGGGGTGGCTGCTGATACGGTTCTCGGAGCGGTCGTGCAACAGCCGTAACCGGTTTTCAACGAGACGATAAAATTGGTAGTGGTCATAAAGCATCTGAGCCGTTTGCTGAGTCAATAGGCCACATTGGCTCATGCTGAGCAATGCACTGGAGAGATTGCGTTGGACAATAGCTGGGTGTTGTGCCGCATGGCAGAGAATGAGATATTGCACCAGAAATTCAAGGTCAACAATGCCACCACGGCTCTGCTTGATATCCAGGACACCCTGCGGCAGTGGTTTGTCCCGAACCATTCGCTCACGCATCGACACCACCTCTTGGCGCAATGGCAGTGGCTCGCGTGGCATACAGATGATCTCACGAATCGCCACACGCAATCGCTCACTCAAATCGGCATCACCCGCGATCACATGGGCCCGCGTCAAGGCTTGATGCTCCCACGTCCAAGCATCCGTACGTTGATAATGAACAAAAGAGTCGAACGAAACCACCAGCGGTCCAGAATTTCCGGATGGCCGTAGACGCATGTCCAGTTCGTACAGCCGACCGGACTGGGTCCAACGGGTCACCCCTTGGACGATATGTTGGCCCAAGCGATTAAAAAATACCGCATGACTGAGAGAAGGAGCGCCATCGCTCCATTGCTCATCCCCTTGGCTGTCGTAAACAAAAATCAGGTCTAAATCAGAGGCATAGTTCAACTCTTGCCCACCCAATTTTCCCATCGCCACAATGGCAAATTGGGCCACGGGTGTGCCATAACGTGCCGTTAACGCTGTGTAGGCATCGTGGAGATTTTGGGTGACGATTACCGTTGCCACCGTTGCCAAATTGACCATGACCTCGGCCAGATCGGCCATGCCGCTGAGATCGCGCAGACCAATCCGCAAAATCTCGCCGCTCTTAAACTCGTGCAACGCCTGATCACGTTGTTCCGGAGTGGTTGTTGAGGCCAAACGCTGCGCCAGTGCCGTGGCCAACGCGCTCCGTTGTAACGATTGCTGCAAAAACTCACGGGTGATCAAACTGTCCAGCAGTTCTAAATGGCTGTTGAGATAACGCGCCAGATAAGGGGAACTCCCAAAAACAGGTACCAATAGATCCAACACCGCTGGGTTTTCGACGAGTAACGCCACATAATTGCTGCGCCGGCCAATGCGATTGAGAAAAGCATCCGCGTGCTGCATGGCCAAGTCTGGATCAGGAGCTCGTAGAATACGACTGAATAATATTGGCGCCAACCGTTGGTAACTACGCCGCGCCGCCTCGGTGAGAGGGACTCCCTTAGGTCCGTCATGCAACAGCTTCAACAGAGACTTAACCACCGCACCGTTATCGATACCAAACGAATGCAACACGGCCAAACCAGCTTCCGTGTCTGGATCGCACGACAACAACTGCTCCAGTAGTGGATCCTGTTGCTGCTGCTCTCGGTCTCGTTCTGACTCAAAAAAGAGTTGCCCATAATTCTGATGCACTTGTTCGGTGACCTGTTGCAACCGCTGCCGCAAGCTGGCAGCGGACGGCAGACCAACCCGCCGTGCTAAGCGTTCAAATTCTAGCTCATCGTCGGGCAAGGAGTGGGTTTGTTGTTCACGTACAATCTGCAAACAGTGCTCTACCTTACGCAAGAACAGATACGACTCTTGCAGCTGATGGGCGCTCTTCTGGTCCAGCAGCCCGCACTGGGCCAGTTGCTGCAACACCGCCAGGGTAACCCGTTGCTGCAAAACCTTTATTTTACCGCCATGAATCAGCTGGTGGCTCTGCACCAAAAATTCAATCTCACGGATACCACCATATCCCAGTTTGACATTACGACGGTAATCGTCCGCCTGGGTCATTTTACGATCAATGAGGCGCTTCATCTCGCGGATGGCATCCAAGGCGGCAAAGTCGAGGTAACGACGATAAACAAAGGGGTGTAGGGTGATCAGAAATTGCTCGCCCAATAATAAATCGCCTGCCACGGGTCGCGCCTTGATCATCGCTGCCCGCTCCCAGGTTTGTCCCCAGGATTCGTAATAAATCTCAGCAGAACGACAGGAGAGACAAAGATCACCACTGTCGCCATCGGGTCGTAGCCGCAGATCGACGCGAAAGACGCGACCATCAGCGGTTGATTCTTGCATGAGTTTGATCAGCTCGCGCCCCAGACGGGTATAAAAAGATTTAATGGATTGTCTGTTGTGACCATCGGTTTCACCCTCGTCGTGGTCATAGAGAAAGATTAAATCGATGTCAGATGAAAAGTTAAGTTCACCACCACCCAATTTACCCATACCGAGAATAACAAACCGGGCCGGTGCTTGATCGACGGCGCATCTCGGCACCCCATACTGGCGACAAAGATCACGGTAGACCCAACGATAGCTGGCCTCCAGCGTCGCATCGGCCACAGCAGACAGCGCCGCAATGGTATCGGTTACGGTGCCATCACCACTGAGATCAAATAGGCCGATCCGCAAATAAGCACGGTGCTTGAAGTGGCGCAGACAAGCCGCAGCGGCGGCCCAGTTATCGCAGGCCAGTACCTGATCGACCAATTCATCCTGGGTTACAATTGTGGCACAGGCATGACGCTTGCCGTCCGCCTCATGTGCCCCTATCTCAGCGAGAAAATGGGGCCAGCGTACCATCACCTGCGCCAAATAGGGTGAGTTACCGAGAACGGCCACCAAACGACGACGCCATTGTGGCTGATCAAGCATCTGCTGGATAACGGCAGCGTGAGATGCCCCCGGCTGCAACAGACGATCCAGATAATGTTGAACCGCCTCTGGCTCAGCTGTCGTTGCCGCCAACTGTGTAATTTGTTCGATAGAGTCCGTCATTTCGCTCCTGCTTTACACCAACCATTGCGCAATCAATCCGCCAAGGCGCACAATACTGCCCCGTCTACACCCCTCACCCTGCCCTCTCCCACAAGGGGAGAGGGTGAAGAAGCAGCTTCATACTCCCCCCTCTCCACCTGTGGGAGAGGGGGCCGGGGGGTGGGGGGGACACTTGGCTGCACACTGTAAGGTTAAGACAATATGGCTCAGATCGCTCCGTTTAACCAAAACAAATCCAGGCTACAAGACAAAACCCAGCTGCACTTCCAATATTTGGAAACCATCAGACGACTGTACCACAAGGAATCCTTTGCTGCATTAGAAAAGATTATCTCACGATTGTTCCCCTCTGATATTGCCCACATCCTGGAACATTTTCCCCATAAAGATGCGCTCAGGCTGTTCCTGCTCATTCATTCACCACGCATCGCCGCGAGCACCTTAAAACAATTTAATGAGGGGTTGCAAAGCTATATTCTGCAAGCGGCGGATATTACCAAGATCATTCCGATCATCGAAGAGCTGGCTCCGGATGATCGTGCTGATATTATTAGTCAGTTAAGCCCTGAGCTAGCCAAGCGCTTCATGGGGGGCATGGACGAAGAGAGCCTCAAAGAGGTCGAGGAGTTGTTGCAATACGCTCCGGATACAGCGGGTGGCATCATGACGTCACAGTTCTTTGCCCTTCCCGACGAAACGACGGTTGGTGAAGCGATTGAGGCTGTGCGTAAGTTGCCCTACTACGAGATGATTTTTTATCTTTACGTATTGGATCAAGATCAGCACTTGGTCGGTGTTAGCTCGCTGCGCCAGTTGATATTGGCCGACCCGCAGAAAAGCATTGGTCAGATCATGAACACCCAGGTGATTCGGGTGCGCACCAATACCTCACAAACCGAGGTCTCTGAGCTGGTGCGGCGTCATCGCTTGTTAGGCATCCCGGTGGTGGATGATATGGACATATTGGTTGGACTGGTCACGGTCGACGACGTTATTGATGCCATCGAGCAAGATATGGCCGATGACATGCTCAATATGGCCGGCACCAATAACGTTGCCGTGATGTCTACTTCTTTTGTCGACTCCTTCAAGGCGCGCATGCCATGGTTATTCATTGCCGTCATTGGCGGCTTGGCGGCCAGTGGTGTCATTGACTATTACTCGGATACGGTACTGGCCAAGGAGATGGCCATGAGCGCTTTTTTGCCCATCATCATGAACATGACCGGCAACGTTGGTATGGTAGCCGCCACAGTCACCGTACGCGGCCTGACCACTGGCACCATCAAACTGGCCCAGTTTACCCCATTGCTGCTGCGTGAGTTGGGGACAGGTCTGCTGCTCGGTAGTTTTTACGGCGCCATCTGCGGTGCCGTGGCTTGGTTCATGTTTGGTCACCATATATTGCTGGGACAAATTGTCGGCTTGACCATCTTGGTCAATATGATCATGGCACCCATCATTGCGCTCATTATGCCCATGCTCTCCAAAAAACTAGATGCGGACCCGGCTGGCGTCACTGGGCGCTCTCTGACCACTTTGCTCGACATATTGGGAGTGGTCAATTACTTTGTTATTGCTACCCTCCTGATGGGTAGACATGGATAGGAGGCGGACGACATGCCTCATCAAGTAGATAAATCAGCTACTGTACAAACAATTGCCACCGGCGCCGATCCAGGCTGTTCGGTATTTGCCCTGTTGTTCGACCGCCAAGGAAACGGTCGGGAAGTAGGTTGGCAGGAGATCCATAAGTGGCAGCCCGAGGCTGGCCTGTTGTGGCTGGTAGGCCATCCCAGCGGTCAAGAGACGCAGCGTTGGCTGCGCAGCAGTGCGAGTCAGCTAGAAGCCTCGGTGGTGCAAACGTTACTACGCAGTGAAAATCGGCCCCGTTGTCTGTCGTTTCGGGAAGGAACTCTGATCACGTTACGTGCGGTTAATCAGACATTAGGACACAACAGCGATGAAAAATTGGCCACCGTCAGCATCTGGATCGACTTAAACCGGGTGATCGTCTTGCGTTCGGCCTCGGTGCGCATCTTCAATGAGTTGCGTACAGAAATAAGAAAGGCCCAAACACCTACCAACAGCGGCGACCTGCTGGTGGATATTCTCCATCATTTGGTATCGCGCATGGAGCCATTACTGACCCATATCGATGACAGTGTCGATAACCTGGAAGACCTGATCCTACTTGATCCCAATACGGATATGCAGCAAGAATTAGCGGCCGTACGCCATCAGATTATCGAATTGCGTCGCCATTTGTTGCCGCAACAAGAAGCCCTCAATCTGTTGCAGATCGAACGAACCCCTTGGATGAACGACCACCACCGCCGTCGTTGCCACGAAATCAGCAGCCGTTTTCGCCACTATCTCACCGATCTAGACTCCTGCCGTGAGCGTGGCAGTGTGCTCCAAGATGAAATTAATAATAATCAAGCACAAAAGATGAACCAAACCATGAAGATCGTTGCGGTATTTACCGCCTTTCTCATGCCAGTTAATGCCGTCACCAGCCTACTAGGAACCAATATCGAGGGGATCCCAGGACAAGCGGGAACAGCCACCCCCTGGGGATTTACCTTTGAAGTCACGGGCCTTATCTTGATCATGGTGATCAGCTATTTTATCTTCAAAAAACTTAAGTGGTTTGATTAAGATGACGAGAATGGCGGGTAATGCTGATATTACCGTAGTGATGGGATTGGTCGCCTTGGTGATCTTGTTGCTGTTGGCAGGGGTGATCTCATACGATTATCAATATGCACAACGGCTGGCTCAGACACAGCAACAGGAAGCCAACCGAACCGAAGGTAAAAACCTGCTGCTGGAGGTAGCCAACCGTCAAGAGAGCTACTACCAGAAGCATAAACGCTACACCTCTGATCTCACTGCCCTTGGCTATCCGCGTGCGGAAGACTGGAGTATCCCTTCCCCAGGAGGCTTTTATAAGGTAGTTGTCCTGTCAGCAGATGAGGCCACATTCAGCCTAGCTGCCGAACCTCAAGGGGATCAGTTGGCTGATAACAAGTGCGGGGCGTTGACTTACGACAAAAAAGGAACCGCCAAGAACGCCCGCGGTAGCGATGGCACCGCCTGCTGGTAGGTATGGCGTCCTACTGAGCCAACAACAAAGCGGTCAGAGAGTCAACCAGCTGGTTCATCGCTTCAATCTCAGCCTGCTGCTGACTAGCTTGGTTGGAGGTAGCGGCCGGCATGGCATAGTAGGTGGCCCAGCCACGTACTTCCGACCATGGTGAGCCGGCCACAGCCTTTCCCCCTACTAAAATAGCTGGCACGGCCCGAATGACAACGCGATATTGATTGGTGCTGCGTTGCTTTTCCTCCACCTGCACCGTACGCTCAACACGCTTCAGCACCAAGCGGATCGTGACATCTCCCCCCTCGCCATCATCGGCTTGGCTACCGGACGCTACAGCCAGCTTCTCCGTGAGGCGTTCGCGCAACACCCGCGCCAACAAAGGACGCTCCTCGGCTCCGTCCCCATCGATTTGTATGGTCGCCCGATGCAGCGCCACGCCGGGCTTTGTCGCATCAATCCGCAACAATACCGGCTTGTCACCAGGGAAATGATAACCACAACCCACTAGCGGTGTGATAGCCATCCACAGTACCGACAGAGCAACCGGTAAAAAACGGCGCTGTTGTAACACAGACAACGCCCTACCCGACCACAATATTGACAAGACGTCCCGGCACGACGATCACCTGGCGAACGGACTTATCGGCAATCCAAGGGCGCACCCTATCATCCGCCTGCGCCGCGGCTTGCAGCTCTTGCTGGGATAGATCAACTGGTACCACCAAGCGGGTACGGAGCTTGCCGTTCACCTGAACCACAATGGTCATCTCTTGACACCGCAGCGCTTCAGGATCGGCCACCGGCCAACGATGCCGACAAAGATGCGTCGTATGCCCCAACACGCGCCACAACTCCTCGGTGATGTGCGGTGCGTAGGGATTGAGCAAGATCACGGCGCTCTCAGCCAGCTCACGCAATACCGCCTTTGCCGCTGTACCCAACTGCCCAGTATGGGCGGCGAGATAGTGTTGCCCCTCCCCAACCAGTTCCATTACGGCAGCAATGCCGGTGTTAAACTGCTGCCGCTCCATGTCCAGGCTTACTTTGTCAATCGTTGCATGGGTCTTACGCCGCAGCTGGCGCAGGCCATCGTCATCCATCGCAGCCACCGCCACGCTGCCGTCTACCTCTGGCACGCACCCGATCACATCAATCATATCGTGGACCAAACGCCACAACCGATTGAGGAAACGCCAAGCGCCATCAATACCACTGTCGTTCCATTCTAAGTCACGTTCCGGTGGTGCCGCAAAGAGCATAAACAGACGGGCGGTATCGGCACCGTAACCGGCAATGAGGTCGTTGGGATCGACAATATTGAACTTGCTTTTTGACATCTTCTCATTACGACCGACCTCAATAACAGACTGGCAGGTACGGCACAACAACCGCCCATCCTGCTCTACTACGTCAGCCGGATAACGCCAACCGTGATCCGGGCAACGATAGGTGTCTTTACGCACCATTCCTTGCGTCAGCAATCGGGTAAAAGGTTCATTACAAGTGACCTCGCCCAGATCACGCAACGCCTTATGGAAAAACCGCGCATAGAGCAGGTGCAAAACGGCATGCTCAATCCCGCCCACGTACTGATTGACCGGCATCCAGTAGTCCACCAGTCGCCGATCCAAGGCAGCGTCTTCCAGATGGGGACAACAGTAACGCAGGAAATACCAAGAGGACTCAACAAAGGTGTCCATGGTATCGGTCTCACGCAGAGACGCCTCACCACAACTCGGGCAAGAGACATGTTTCCAAGTTGGGTGGCGTTCCAACGGGTTACCAATACCCGTCAAATCAACGTCGTTCGGTAGGGCTACGGGTAACATCGATTCTGGCACTGGCAAGACGCCACAACGGGGGCAGTGAATCATGGGAATCGGGTTGCCCCAATAGCGCTGACGCGAAATACCCCAGTCACGCAGCCGATAATTGACCAGTTCTTTGCCGATACCCAACTGCACCAACGTTGCCGCGATCTTTTGTTTGGCTGACTCATGGTCCAAACCGGTAAATGGACCCGAGTTGACCAACACTCCGGCGCCGGTCCAAGCCTCGGTCATCTGCTCACCATTTAACGGCTGCCCAGACGGTTGAATCACGACTTGGACGGGTAACCGATAATGGCGGGCAAAATCAAAATCACGCTGATCATGAGCCGGTACTGCCATCACCGCACCGGTCCCATAATTCATCAGAACGAAATTAGCGATGAAGATGGGCACGCGGGCAGAGGTAAGAGGATGAATCGCCTTTAGGCCGGTGTCATAGCCTCTTTTCTCCATCCGCTCTACCGCCTCCTCGCTGGTACCCGCACACTGGCACTCACGAATAAAGGCCTCGGCACCCGCATCGTGGGCAGCCACTAGGCGCGCCAACGGGTGTTCCGCAGCAATGGAACAGAACGTCACTCCCATCAGGGTATCGGGCCGAGTGGTATAAACGCTTAAACGCTCACTACGCCCCTCAATCGCAAAAGAAAACTCAACACCGTGGCTACGACCGATCCAGTTGGTCTGCATGGTACGCACGGCATCGGGCCAACCTGTCAACGAATTGAGATCCGCCAACAACTCATCGCTGTAAGCGGTGATGCGCAAAAACCATTGCCACAGCTCGCGCCGCTCAATCGGTGCCCCACTACGCCACCCCTTGCCATCAATCACCTGCTCATTGGCCAGCACTGTCTGATCAACCGGATCCCAGTTGACCAAAGCACTGCGACGATAGACCAGCCCGCGCTGGTACAGCCGCAGAAACAGCTGCTGCTCCCAGTGGGCATAACGTGGATCGCAGGTGGCAAACTCACGACTCCAATCGTAAGAAAGTCCCATCGATTTTAGTTCACGGCGCATGGTATCGATGTTACGCCAAGTCCAATCGGCGGGATGAACCCCTTGTTTCGCGGCTGCATTTTCAGCAGGCATGCCAAAAGCGTCCCATCCCATGGGGTGCAGAACATTGCGCCCACGCAACCGTTGATAACGAGCAATCAGGTCACCGATGGCGTAATTACGCACATGCCCTATGTGAATCCGTCCAGACGGATAGGGAAACATGACCAACAGATAAAAGTTACGATCGCGCTCCGTCTCTTCCGTAGCACGGAACAGCTGCTCTCGCTCCCAGACGGCCTGCCATTTTGCCTCAATGGCCTGAGGATTGTATTTATTCATCGACACAGGCAATTACCACGGCATGAAACGATTGATAAAACTCATGGGACGAGCGGCACCGTTGAAATCATATCCCATACGAGATACTGTATTGGCCATGACGCTAACAGCCTGTGCCATGGATGACACGTTGTTACTTATGGGAGCCAGCGTGTTCATCTTGACCGATATATCATCCATCACTTTGGAGACGTGCGTCATATTCTTGTTCATTTCGGAGACGTGACCAGACATGGCCGTCACTGATTCGGTCATACTATCGATGCTCTCAGCCATATTTTGCATATCGACTGACATCGTCTCCATGTTGTCACTGATGTACTCCAGATGGGTGGACATCAGTTCGATATTGTTGGATAAACTGCCAATATTGGTGGACAGACTGCCCATGTTGCGTCCCATGTTAGGGTCAATTGATGCCGACATGGTGCGGATATCCTGCGTCAGACTATAGATCAAAAAAAATCCGTACATCGCCAGGATGATAAACCCAAACATGGAGGGATAGACAATCAGCTCCCAGCGTCGAGCACTTTTATCGAAACTTTTGGCAAAATTATCCAGCACCGAAGAAGAGCAGTTATCGCACTCGCTATACTTGCCGATGGGCAAGAAAGCAGCGCCGCGACGCACCAACGGCACCTCGGCAGTATGGTCTGTTGCACTGCTTCCCTTAGGAGGACGCGCATCCGTCATGGGCTTCACTCTCCTCTATGGCAAAAAACAGGATGGCAAAAACGGACTGCCCCCTGTTTCTCACCGGGCCAACTATGAAAAAAGACGAGGAGGCAGCTAAACCGCCTCCTGCCTTCCATCAGACCAAAGCAACACGGGAACTATTTACCGCTATTGCCACCAGCAGCCGGTGGCGCATCGTTCTGGGCACCCGGAGCACCGCCCCACGGGCCACGTTGGTAGGGTCCACCCCAACCGCCGCCGGGACCACCCCAACCACCACCGGGATAACCGCCCCAACCGCCGCCGGGATAACCGCCCCAGCCACCAGGACCGCCTCCCCCAGAATCGCCATCCAAGACCGCCTGCATCCTCTCCACTTCCACCC
>JADGCM010000197.1 GCA_015228995.1 Magnetococcales bacterium | reverse complement strand
TTTTATGTTGCCAAAATAGGCTCAAATATGCCCAACCATGTTAAACGTGGGCTAAGGGTTCTTGGGGATGCTGAGCCAGTTGTGCCAACAACTGACCAATCCCTGCAAAGATTTGGCCGTTGATGGTTGGCACATCGGTCAACTGCGCTTGCCACGGGTCGCCAATAACGGCAGAAGCAAACGGATTATAGGCCACCAGTCGTTGCCGCATGGTTTCTGTCGTCATCGTCAACGATCCAACCAGTTGAGAGTCAAATAGAGCATGCCATTGTCATCCTGGAAGGAGCGGTTGATTTCTTCAGCCGTCAACTGGGTTGGATCTCCCATATTCAACAGAATGCACTCCTCAGCCTGCAATTGTCGTAAGACAGCATCAAACCGAGTTTTATCCCAACCGAGGTGGCTGCGCAATCGATGGATCGGCACAAAACTACGTCCATGGCCCATCTGTAGGTAGGCCTGGTGGAACAAGTGCCGATCATCGGTGGCGGCGGGGGACACTGCTGTGACCGTCGTCACCGCAGCCGCGACCCGAAACACGGGTATCAGCCGCAACTTCAGCGCCACACACAGCAACCGCTGTTGTTGTAATAGGTGGGTGAACGCCTGATGAAATCGTTCCAGGGTTAGTGGCAGACCAATACCGAGCTGACTAGCGGTGAACTGGGTCAGTCGTTGGGCTTTGTCCAACAAAAAAGCCTCATCAGGCAGCGCTCGTGCCACATAGAGGCTGCGCCCGCCGCGCATTAGTCGTAATCGGTCGCCACAATGACTGGTCAGGGCCTGTGCCAATGCCTCGGCCGTGCTTTGCGGCGTCACTCCCAAACGCTGGCGCAATTGAGCCCCTAGGATTTTCGTCAGAAAATCCGTTTTGGTGACGAATAACTTCCCTTTTGAGGTCAGGCGCTGGTCAATATCATCGGCAATGGCCATCACCTGCTCCCTCCCAGACGGACCCGGATCGCCTCTTCTTGCTCCATTTCTTCGAGTCGGAGGTCCATTTCGTGGATGGCACCGTCCAGTTCGGGGAGGATGACATCCTCCAAGGCACGGGCGCGGCGTTCGGTGCGTTGGTATTCGGCCAGCAACCGCTGGAGGTTGCCAGAGAGAGCGGCTAACTCCGCCGTCAGCAGCAATAACTGAGTAAACGACTGCCGACAGCTCCTGGCCTCCGGCGACGGACGAACCGGGGCCGGGGTGGCCTGCTCCTCTCCCAATTGCAGGGTCACTTCTTCCACCAACGGCACGCCGAAAAACAGGCGCTCCGAGCGTTGCAACTGGGCCCCATTCCGGTCATGGGCTGGCAGCAGCTGGACCCCGTGAAAACCATGCCGCGCCACCGCCTGCTCCAGGCTGGTCACGGATTGGCGCTGCTGGGCCAAAAAAACCTGCTCTAGCTGCTGGTAACGAGCGGCCAGTTTGACAATTTCAGCGGCCAATAACAGCCGCTTTTCATCGAGAAACCGATAGCCTTCCGCCATAACTTTGCGTTCATCACGGCTCTCCAGTAGGGCACTGCGAGTGGGCGTAATTTCCATCGGTTAACAACACCTCATTGCTGTTCTACGTCTGGCTTCCAGTTATCTGCCAGCTCTTGCGCCTTGCTGATCTGTGCCGCTGTCATGCTTCCGCTTATCTCGTCACGAGCCTGGCTGGCCCCTGCAAATCCTTGTGCGACCGCCAGATTAAACCACATCAGTGCCTGGACACTATCCTGTGCGACACCCTGACCATGACGGTACAGATTACCGATATTGTACGAAGACCCATTAGCCCCTCGCTTGGCAGCCTTAAGAAACCAGCGCATCGCTTCGGTATAATCTTGTGGTACCCCTTTGCCGTCGCGGTACATTTCGCCTAGACTATCGTCGGCAGCGGCCAATCCAGCATCCGAGGCCTGACGAAACAATTTTACCCCTTCGGCGTAATCCTGTGGTACCCCGCGACCGTTGATGTATTGATAGCCAAGAACATTCTTGGCGTTGATATCGCCCTGCTCGGCAGCTAGGCGATACCACTTCGCGGCTTCTGCAGAATTTTCTTCTACCCCTTGCCCCTTATCGTACATAATACCCAGGTTAAGCTGGGCAGTGGCATATCCCTGTTCGGCAGACAGACGAAACCACTTCACGGCTTCTGTCACATTTTTCTCTACCCCTTGACCATTAAAGTACATCACGCCCAAGTTATTCTGGGCAACAGCTATGTTATACCGGGCCGCAGGCTCACCTTGCTCAGCAGATTTACGATACCATTTCAGCGCCTCTTGATAATCCTGCGTTACACCACGGCCTTGGTTATACATAACGCCCAGTTGGTTCTGGGCTTGCGCATGCCCCTGTTCGGCAGCCAAACGATACCATTTCAGCGCCTCTTGATAATCCTGCGTTACATCATAGCCTTCGTTATATATACCACCCAATTGGTTCTGGGCTTGCACATTCCCCTGTTCGGCAGCCAAACGATACCACTTGATGGCCTCTACGATGTTTCGCTCCACGCCATCGCCACTATCGTACGCAGCAGCTAGGTTATGCTGAGCCATGGCCTCCCCCTGCTCGGCAGATTTACGGAACCATTTCAGCGCCTCTTGATGATCCCGCGCTACACCATGGCCTTTGTCATACATAACACCCAGTTGGTTCTGGGCTTGCGCCTGCCCCTGTTCAGCCGCCAAACGATACCACTTAGCGGCTTCCAGATAGTCTTGCGTCACTCCCTTTCCTGTACGGTATAATTCACCGAGGGCTAACTGGGCTTGAGCTGACTTCCGATCCGCCGCCATACGGTACCATTTGACGGCCTCTGCGTAGTCTTGCACCACGTACCCTTCGCCTTTTTGATACGAATCTCCCAGCATGAGCTGAAATCGAACATCGCCCTGTTCAGCCGCAAGTCGTAACAACAAGAGGCTTTTTTCACCATCTAAAACGATCACTCCGTCTGGTCGAGGCGTGGATGACTCGACACGATGGCCCTGATTCTGGCTTGGACCCTGCCCAGACTCGGGAATATCTCTGGCCCATACACCAGAAGCGAATAAGACCAAGGCCAATAAATTTATTCTAAACAACAAAGCACAAGT
>JADGCM010000196.1 GCA_015228995.1 Magnetococcales bacterium | reverse complement strand
GACAGATGGTTGATGCGGCGCCGATGCTCAATGGGCGTCTGGAAGCAGTATTTTTTGAGGTACCGAGCAACAGCCGCCTAACAAAATATCCGGTTAATGAGTTGGGACTGCCCAAGGGGGTGATTATCGCCGCAGTCATGCGGGGCAAAACGGCGTTGATTCCTCATGGTAACTTGGTACTGCAACAAGGGGACAAGGCGCTGTTTATCGCCCCAGCTGGAACACTGCGCCACATGGGAAAAATCGTGGAGGCGGCATGAACTGGCTCATGGATTTTCGGGTGCTGGCTTTGGTCTCTGGCATCCTGACCGTCTATCAAACGGTGCCGTTGGTGTACGCTGTAGCGGTGGGGGAATCGGCCCTGGCGATGGAATTGTCCATGCTCTGCTCCCTGGCGCTTTTCGGAGTGGGCTGGTTGACCACAGGTCGGGCGGAACGCAAACTATCGGCTCGGGACGGCTTTTTGATCACCAGTGTGGTGTGGTTTATGGCGGCCTTCTTGGGGGGATTGCCTTACGTTTTTGCCGATTTATTGGGATGGATCGACGCCTTTTTCGAGACCGCCTCTGGCCTGACCACTACTGGTTCTTCGGTCCTCACCGACATTGAAGTCTGGCCTAAAAATTTGTTACTGTGGCGCGCTATGACCCAGTGGGTCGGGGGCATGGGCATTTTGTTGTTGGCCATTGCCATCTTGCCCTTCCTGGGGGTCGGTGGCATGCAATTGATGAAAGCCGAAGTGCCCGGACCTAGCAAGGATCGTCTCGTGCCGCGACTGGCGACCACGGCACGCATCTTTTGGTCGCTGTACGTCGGCATCACCCTGGCAGCGGTGATCAGCTTTTATTTTTCTGGTATGTCCTGGTATGACGCCTTCTGTCACGCTTTCACCGCTCTGGCCACCGGTGGTTATTCGACCAAAAATGCCAGTTTTGCTGCCTTTTCGCCCGCTGCCCAGTGGTGGTGTACCTTCTTTATGGCTATGGGCGGCGCCAATTTCGTCATTCATTACCGCCTCTTCATGAAGGGGGATCTCGGTGCCTTCTCCGATACCGAGTTGCGCGGCTACCTGATGCTGATTTGTGGCACCAGCTTGATCATCGCCGCCACGATGTACAGTCAAAATTTTCCCGGTATGGATACGGTTGAGTCCGCTCTGCGCCACGCCTTCTTTCAAGTGGTATCGATCATGACCACCACTGGTTTTGCCAGCATCGATTGGGAACAGTGGCCCGCCCTGATGCAATTTCTGCTCATAGCCCTGATGATCCCAGGGGGCATGGCTGGATCGACTGGCGGCGGCATTAAGGTGGTGCGGTTGCAGATTTTACTCAATATGATCCCGGTCACCGCCCGGCGGATGATGAAACCCTCCCAAATCGTGGTCACCAAACTGGGCGGTTATCCGCTCAACAACGAGATGATCGAAGCCAGTGTCGCCATGACCATCTTGTACCTGTTATTGATGGTTTTTATCGGCATCTTATTGAACGTGCTGGGCATGGATCTGCCCAGCGCCATGAGCGCCTCTCTCACCGCTATCGCCAATGTGGGTCCCGGAGTGGGCGAAGTGGGCGCCATGGATAATTTCTCCGCTGTCCATCCGTTAGGCAAGGTGCTGCTCTCCTCCCTCATGATTATTGGCCGGCTGGAGGTGTTTACCGTGATGATCTTTTTCTCATCTTGGTTTTGGAAACGGTAACGGCTCAGCAACAACGCCCCATCTGCCGACTGTGCCCGCCATAACGGGCTTGTTGGCGGTTGTGAATAAACTCAGCCCGACTCATGATTGGTCGGGCTGGATGGTGCTTTTGGTTATGTTCAACGTAGGCGGTATAATCTGGGATTCCCACCATCAATCGCGCTGTCTGTAACAACAGCGCGACCAGCTCGCGCCAGATCATGATACCTCACGGGCAGTGACCTGGCGGCAACGCAGCCCCTGCCAACAAGATCGGAGACCAAACAATAATATCGTCACCAATACGGTCATAAAAAGCGCCGCTAAGATGGCATCGATTCGATCATTCAACACGATTTGCTGCATCTGTTGCATGGTTTTGGCCGGAGCGAGCAATTCCTGCTGCGCGATAGCGGTTTGAAAACGTTCGGCATGGGCTAAAAAACCCACCCGGGGATTGCTATCAAACAACTTGGCCCAGGCGGCACTGAGGGTGGTGATCAGCAGCCAAGCCGTCGGCACAATGGTAACCCAAGCATAACGCTGGCGTTTCATCCGGAACAACACCACGGTGGCCAAAATCATCGCCATACCCGCCAACATCTGGTTGGCGATACCAAATAGCGGCCAGAGGGTGTTGATGCCACCCAAAGGATCGATGACCCCTTGGTAGAGAAAATAACCCCAGCCGGTCACCGACAGAGCGGTAGCGAGGATATTAGCGCTCCATGAAGATGTCTGGCGTAGCGGCGCAAACAACTGGCCCAACAAATCTTGCAGCATGAAGCGGCATACCCGCGTGCCGGCATCGACGGTGGTTAAAATAAACATGGCCTCAAAGAGGATGGCGAAGTGGTACCAAAAGGCCATCATCCCCGTACCCCCCCATAACTGGGTAAAAATTTGGGCCATGCCCACAGCAAGCGTCGGGGCACCACCGGTCCGTGACAACACGCTCTGTTCACCCACATCGGCGGCAACTTGTTGGATCATTTCCGGGGTGATCACAAATCCCCAACTGCCGATTGTTTGCGCCGCTTGGGTTACCGTGGTCCCAATCAGGGCGGCTGGACTGTTCATGGCAAAATAGATACCTGGCTCAATGCAAGCCGCTGACACCAGAGCGATAATCGCAACAAACGATTCCATCAACATGGCACCATAACCGATTAAGCGGCTGTGCGGCTCTTGTTCCAACATCTTGGGTGTGGTCCCAGAAGAGATGAGGGCATGAAAGCCAGAGATGGCGCCACAAGCAATGGTAATAAACAAAAATGGAAACAAAGTACCAGCCCAGACCGGACCACTGCCATCGACAAAACGCGACAGGGCGGGCATTTTGAGCGGGGGAGCAACGATGATGACCGCCACCGCCAACAGCAATACGGTGCCTATCTTGAGGAAAGTAGATAGGTAATCGCGCGGTGCCAACAACAGCCAGACAGGC
>JADGCM010000195.1 GCA_015228995.1 Magnetococcales bacterium | reverse complement strand
TGTTGCCACCGCTGCACAGACGATGATAGATGATCAAATGACTCATGCACCAGCGTCAGCCGCTCTGGGTACCGTTGCAACAACACTCGCCCAGCAGCCACCGCATCTGGATCCCGATCCATCGCCAACACCAAACCGGACGGCGCTGTCGCCAACAACAACGCCTCGGTATGACCACCACGGCCAAAAGTGGCGTCAATGTAGCATCCATCTGCAACTGGGCACAAGGCCGCGACCGCCTCACGCAGCAGAACCGGCTGGTGTCGCTGCCCCCCACAGGCCTCTTCGGAGTCTACCACTCTCGATGGGTCGGTTGCAATAGACTACTGTGCATACGCCTGATTTAACTTCTTGGCCTCATCACTGAGCTTGAGTGAGTAGGACTTACCATGCAGTTCTATACTGTGCTGATGAGAATCTAAATCTGTTTTTAGCGCCGTATCACCAATTGTTCCGAGCATGGGCTGGCTGGTTTTGTATCTGTAGACAGCCTCATTGGTGGAACCAAAAGCTCCCTGAATTTGACTCACGCTCATCTTAGCCACCTCCATCACACCATAACACGATAAACACACCAACAACCCCTGCAGCTGTATGCCAATTACACTATGTCTGTATTGCAACAGGTTTGTCAAGAGTAGCCGGAAATGGTTAGCGTTTCACGCCCATTTATGCCATAATGGCGTTGTTGTTTGCCATCTAAAGGCCACTATTTCCGGGAAAGGATTTTGTCGTTATGTCTATCGTTACCAGCGACCTCTCCTTAGTTAAACGCACCACACGCCATTTCGATGATGCCGTTGCCGAAGCGCGCCAGCAGCTAGCCGGCCAAGGATTCGGTATTTTGTCCGAAATTGATGTATCAGCGGCTATGAAAAAACGGCTCAACATCAATTACCCACGGACGTTGATTCTGGGTGCCTGCAACCCGCCTTTTGCACATCAAGCCCTGTCTGCTGTACCAGACATCGTTGTGCTGTTGCCCTGCAACGTGGTAGTGCGGGAAAATGACGCTGGCGAGGTAGAAATTGCCGCAATCAATACCAACATGATGGGGCAAATGATCCAACACCCTGCAATCATGGAGGTAGCCCGGGAAGTGGATCTCAGACTGCGTCGGGTATTGGATGCGGTGTAATACCCCATCAGGATGCAATCTGTACTCGGTTGCCACCGCGTAACTGGGCGTCTGTCAGTTGACCGGATGCGGCTGCGAAAGTATCGTTGATCGACTCCAGCGGCCGTAATTGCACCCCAATACTGATGTTAACGCGAATGGATCGGCCACGTACCGTAAACTCCTCGTCTTGGATCGACTGGCGTAACCGCTCGAAAAATTCCCGTACATACTCCGGATCCATATCAACCAGAAGGGCGCAAAACCGCGACGGCGAGTAACAACCGACCACATCGGTGTTGCGGAAAAAGTCACGCACCAAGTTAGCGGTCCGCTTAATCACTAGGTTGACGGTCGATTGATTGTTATGGGCGACGATGTGACGCCAACCATCGATTTCGACCATAGCGACACATAACCGCACCTGACCCCGCTTGTCACAAGCGAGCAACTTTCTCCCCGACTCCTCCAGGTATTTTAGGCTGAACAGCCCCGTCAGGGTATCTGTCACCACGAGAGCCTGCAGCTGCTGCATACGATCAATGGTATCCAACGCTGAAGAAACCCGGAACAGCATTTCCTGCGCCCCGATTGGCCAGTGCAGCAGATCGTTGACCCCACGCTTGATCATACGGATGACCTCTGTTTGGCCGGTTTTCTGAACGCGCGACGGCGCCATCACCGCGAGAACGGCCATCTCATTGCTTGCCTGACGCTGGCGGACAGCGCCCAGCAAAACGGCTGGCTCAGCTAGGTCACTCGAACAGACCACCAAACGCACATCGGCATGGGTATTGATAAAAAAAGCCGCGTCATGGGTACGCGGCAACGAACTGACATGCAACTGCTGTTGCTGCAACCAACGGCTTAACTGCTGCTGCCGTTCGGTATCGGCATCGACCACCACCGCTCTAATGGCGCGATTACGCACCAAGCGTACGACTAAAGTAACCACTTGGTCGACACTGGATGGATTTTCCTTCAAGATGTAATCAACCGCTTGTTCCCGTGCGACAATTGGCTGCAATAACTCCTCTGCCAGCGCCGAGAATAACACTACCGCCACTCGACGTTGTAAACACCCATCCAGCAGCGCGCCAACCGGCTGTTCCTCTTCTGGGTCAAGAACGACCAAGCAGCAATTGCGCCCGTCTCGGGATAGCCAGGCGACGGCTTCCGCAACAGTCGACAACACCGCAACCTGTACACCACCCAACGCCACCGATAAATCTCTCTGCAAGACTGTGGCATAGAGACGAGAACGGTCGATAACGAGAACTTGCTCCGTCTCCATTCTGTTGACGAACCTACACGCCTGCTTGGGTCATATCGGCCTCAATCTCAATTAGCGCCTCCTCCGGTGTTACACGATCCCCCTTCTGCACGTAGACCCCACTGACTCGGCCGGTAATGGTCGCCAAGACCTCACTTTCCATTTTCATCGCCTCTGTCACCAGGACCGGTTGACCCGCCTGCACCCTATCTCCCTCCTTGACCAACACATCGGATATTTTGCAAGGAATGGTGGCGCTCACTTGTCCTTCGCGAGTCGCCAGCGGCCGACCGGTGTTACTGGCGACGCTGTTGTTATCCCCCCCCGATGAGGCATTGGGCAAATTCTTGACCAGCACTTCCTCTGGCATGCCGTCCAAAATAAGGTAGAAATTGCGTTCCCCGTCGTGCGACTGCCCCGCCCCGGTCACCTTGACATGAAAGGTCTCGCCATGCAGCACCAAATGAAACTCAGTGGGACTGGTCTGCTGCCCCTGCATCTGTGAACAAGGATGGGGTTGCAACGGCTCTGGCTTCAGTGTGCCTGCCTTACGTTCCTCAAAAAATTGACGACTTACCTCTGGAAACATGGCGAAGCTGAGCACATCCTCTTCACTGCCAGCCATGTCACCGATGGTATGGCGCAGCTGATCCAGCTCCGGTGGCAACAAATCGGCCGGGCGACAATCGATTAATTCGCTGGTCCCAGTAGCCTGTTGCCGCAGCTCAGGATTGACCGGT
>JADGCM010000013.1 GCA_015228995.1 Magnetococcales bacterium | reverse complement strand
GTGTCGGGGCTTGGAGCGTCACCCTGACTAAAATCAGCAATGGTCGGCATGAGCTGTTGGCGCAACAGACCGATGTGGCGGGTAATGCGGGGCCGGTCTCGGATGCCGCTTTGGTGTTCACCGTCGATGGCGTTGCCCCAGCGGCCCCAACTAAATTAAGCTATAGCTCATCGACCAATTTTGTGGCTGGTAAGGGCGAGGCCGGGGCTAGCCTCGTTCTCTTCAACGATGCCAATAATAACAGTAAGGTAGATACGGGAGAGCCGATCGGCACAAGCATCACCGTTGGTGAAGGGGGTAGCTGGAGCAGTGTCGCCATCACGGATAGCCTACCGGCAGGCAAATATACCGGCATCCGGGCCATTCAGACCGACTTAGCGGGTAATGTCAGCAAAGCTTCTGGGGCCTTGACCATCAACGTCACTGCCGCTGGCCTGTCGCGGGCGTTGCAGAGTTATATTCACCCCTCACTCCCGAGGCTACTTTCTTCACCCTCTCCCCTTGCGGGAGAGAACAGGGTGAGGGGTGCGATGGACGACCGGATGGCGTTGCTGACGGGTTAAGAGGTGTGCGATTATTCCCCCTATAACCAGCCCAATCGCTGCCGCAGCCGCTCCATGTTGCAGTAGATAACCGGGGTCAAATACAGTGTCAGCCACTGTGACAGCAGCAGCCCGCCCACTACCGCTAGACCGAGCGGCTGGCGGGCATCGCCACCTGTTCCGAGACCCAAGGCAATCGGCACTGCCCCCATCAAGGCCGCCAACGTCGTCATCATGATAGGACGCAGGCGGATCAGCGCCGCTTGACGAATGGCTTCCAATACAGTCAATCCTTGGTCACGTTGGGCAACAATGGCAAAGTCAATCATCATGATGGCATTTTTCTTGACGATGCCGATCAGCATTACCAAGCCAACAAAACCATAAAGATTGAGTTCCATATCAAACAGCTTCAGGGTTAACAAGGCGCCGAGACCAGCAGCGGGCAGGCCTGAAAGGATGGTTAATGGGTGGATGAAACTTTCGTATAAGATGCCCAACACCAGATAGATGATGGCGATTGATAGCAGTAGCATCCATCCCATGCCACTGAGAGAGTTTTGGAAGGCTTGGGCTGTCCCCTGAAAGGAGCCAAAAATGGTGTATGGTACCCCCATCTCGTCGCGCACGCGCTGCACCAACGGAATGGCGTCGCTCAGCGCGATTCCCGGAGAAAGATCAAACGACAAGGTCACCGCTGGCATTTGACCGATGTGGGCAATGGTAGCGGGCATGACATCGCGGCGCAGCTGTACCAATCCGGTCAGCGGCACCGTCGCACCATTTGTTGATTTGACCCGTAACCGTTGCAGGGCGCTGCTCTCTTCGCGAAAAGGATCGTCCAATTCTAACAACACCGCATATTGACTACTGGCCCCCTGCAAAGTGTCGATCTGACGACCGGCAAAACCATCTTGTAAAATGGTCTCAATATCGGTGACATTGACACCCATGGCCGTGGCCAACGGGCGGTTAATCTCCAATCGCAACACCGGCTTATTGATCTGTAAATCGCTGGTGACATTCAGTAATTCTGGCCGAGTACGTAACTTTTGCTCCAACTGCCGCGCCCATGAAAACAACTCCTCGGGGGTAGTGCCCTGCAAAGCATATTGGTATTGGCTTTTGGTCAAACCAGGACCGATGCGAATAATGGGCAGGTTCTGGATAAAAGCGCGAACACCGGCTACTTCAGCGAGCTGCGGTCGCAACCGTTTGACGATTTTATCGGCAGCAACGCCGGTGCGCTCGGCATGGGGTTTAAGAACGACAAAAACACGCCCCAAATTGACCGATTGGCTGCTGCCACTGGCGCCGACAAAAGAGACGCTCGCCGCGACAGCCGGATCGTTACGGATAATGGTAGCGACCTGTTGCTGGCGCTTGGTCATAGCGGCAAAGCCCACATCTTGCTCCGCCTCGGTAAAACAAAACAGCTGGCCGGTGTCTTCGGTGGGTAAAAAACCTTTCGGAATGCGTTCCCCCAGGTAAAATGTCCCTACCAATAATGCTACAAAAAGCAGCAATATCCACCGCTGGTGGCTAAGGGACCAGTCCAACGAGAGGGTATAGCCACGCAAAAATCGGCGCCACAGCCAGCCACCCGACTGATCATGACCCTGATGACGCAAAAAACGGCTGCACAACAGTGGCGTCAATGACAGCGCTACCATACCAGACAACACCACTGAAATCATGATCACAACCGAAAATTCGTGCAGCAATCGCCCGAGAATGCCGCTCATGAATAAGATGGGCAGAAATACCGCTGCTAACGATAGCGTCATACTGACAATAGTGAAGGTAATCTCACGGCCACCCTCCAGAGTGGCTTGCAAGGCACTTTTGCCCATATCCCGGTGGCGGGCGATGTTTTCCAGCATGACAATCGCATCGTCGATGACGAAGCCAACACACAAGGTCAGTGCCATCAAGGTCAGGTAATTAACGCTATAGTCCAGCCATAGCATGAAGGGAAAAACGCCAATGATCGCCAGTGGCAAGGCGGTGGAGGCGATAATGGTTGCGGATAAGTTACCGAGAAACAGGTAAATGACCAACACCACCAACAATAACGCCAACCCGAGCGCCCCTTGTACCTCACGCACCGAATCGCGAATCGATTGCGAGCGATCGTAGAGTACCTCACTGACTACCCCGGCGGGCAACTGCTGCTGCATGGTCGGCAGTAAGGCACGGATGGCATCGGCCACCGCAATGGTATTGACCCCCGGCTGGCGTTGCACCGCTAAAACAATGGCGCGTTCGCCTTGATACCAGGCCGATAGCTCCTCGTTTTCGACCCCCTCGACCACCCGCGCCACATCAGCTAGGTGAATCGGGTGTTGTTGTTGCTGCCACAGCAACAGCGAACGAAACTCATCGGCACGGCGACCCAGGGCGGCGTTGCTCTCCAGTGACAACACCCGGACTTGGTTTTTGAGGTGTCCAGTGGGCAGATTGCTGTTATGGCGTGGCAGCTGTTGTGCCACATCATGCAAGGTCAGGTTACGGGCTTCAAGCTGGTCCGGATTAACCTTGATGCGAATGGCTGGTTTTTGCATGCCATAGACTTGCACCTGAGCGACTCCAGACAAGGTCGAAATGCGCTGCGCCAAGGTGGTATCGGCATATTCGCTGATGGTCGTCAGCGGCACCGATTGTGACCGCAAGGTGATGTAGAAAATCGGTTGTTCGGCCGGGTTGACTTTGCGCCAGGAGGGTGGTGTGGTCATGCTGGGGGGTAATTGCCGCTGGGCCAAGGTCAATGCCGCCTGCACATCCAGGGCGGCAGCATCAATGTCACGGCTCAGGGCAAACTGTAAGGTGATCTGGGTGCTGCCAGAACCGCTCGTTGAAATCATTGAGTCCAGGCCCGAGAGGGTTGACAGCTGTTTTTCGAGTGGCAGCGCCACCGCTGCGGCCATGGTGGCTGGATTAGCACCGGGTAAGCTTGCACTGACTTGGATAGTGGGAAAATCAATGGTGGGCAGGGCGCTGACTGGCAGCTTAAACCAAGCCAAAAGACCGGCCAGCAGCAGTGCCACCATCAGCAAAGTGGTGGTAACCGGACGGCTCACAAAAAAGGTGGTGATATCTTGATGGGTCATGCCGTCTGCTAAAACAAAAAAATTATTCAGCCAAAATAAACGGATGTAGGATACAATGGCCCAGTTTTGTTGTCTATACCTTTCAATGAGACTGCTTTTATGTTTAACTTCGGTGCTGGCTCATGGCTACAACTTTTAGGAGTGATGGTTTATGAAATTAGGCATCAACAGTATGGGACGGATCGGGAAGCTGACGCTGTGGCACCATCTGGCACGGCGCCATTTCAGTGAACTGGTCGTCAATGTTGGTCGTCCGGTTGGTACAGGACTCCCTGATTTGGTCGATGCCCTGTGCAAAGATACCACTTATGGTCAATTAGGTCGCTTTCTCCATGGCCATAAAGGTGGCTTGACGATTGAAGAGTTAAATGAGGAGAGCGGGCGGGTGATCATCGACGGCATGCCGATCCATTTTCTCAGGAGTGAGCGCAATCCGAGTCGTATTGGGTGGCGCAGTCACGATGTGCGTCTGGTGGTCGATTGTACCGGTGTTTTTGTTGATCCGGTAGTGGCTGCCGATGCCCCAGCGGGTTCCTTACGGGGCCATTTGGAAGCGGGGGCAGAAAAGGTATTGTTATCGGCACCGTTTAAGATTAAGGACAAGGGGATGGGCATGCCCGCCGATGCCATCACCGCTATTATGGGCATCAACGAAGAGGCTTGCCATCCGGGACAGCACCATCTCATCTCGGCGGCCTCCTGCACCACCACTTGTCTAGCCTTCATGATGAAGCCGTTGTTGGATCATTTTGGTGCCGATAACATCCTGTCGGCCTCCATGGTGACGGTGCATGCTGCCACCAGTAGTCAACCGGTGTTGGATTCGGTGCCGACTGCTGGCAGCCGTGATCTGCGTAAAAATAGGAGTATTTTCAATAATATCATTCTGACCACCACTGGTGCGGCTAAAGCGCTGTCCCTGGTGATTCCAGAAATGCGCCATATCGGCTTTATGGCGGAGTCGGTACGCATTCCCGTGTCTACCGGTTCGCTGATCATCCTGACGGTCAATGTTCAGTCAGAAGATGCGGCCAATCCGATCAATCGTAGCCAGATCAACGCCATTTTCCAGCAGGCAGCTGAGGGGGTATACCGTGACCGTCTCCTCTACTCGACCTCCCAGAATGTTTCAAGTGATATCATCGGCACCCCCAAGGCAGCGGTGGTGATGGAATCACAAGAGACCCATACCCGTACCGCCTTCAGCAAAGTACATCTGGATCGATTGGCAACCATTCCTCCTGAGGTGCGGCAGCATCTGACTCAGCCGACATTGGAGGTTCCAGTGACCCAGGTGGTACTGTACGGTTGGTATGACAATGAGTTGGGCAGTTACACCAACGCCCTCGGTGATTTGACGGTTCATATCGCTGAAGAGATGATCTAGCTATGGGCGCACAAACACTTTTCGACAAGGTCTGGTCCGCACATGTCATCCGTACCGATGATAACGGTACCTCTTTGCTCTACATCGACCGTCATTTGGTCCATGAGGTGACCAGCCCGCAAGCCTTTGAAGGTCTGCGGTTGGCAGGAAGGCGGCTGCGTCATCCTGAAGCCACCTTTGCCGTACCAGACCACAATGTGCCGACCCAGCAACGACAGCAAGGCATTGAAGGGATCACCGACGCTATTGCCCGCCTTCAAGTCGAAACATTGGAGCAAAATTGTCGTGAATTTGGCATCACTTTGTTCGGTATGGACGACATCCGCCAAGGAGTGGTCCATGTCATGGCTCCAGAACAGGGACTAACCCTGCCCGGCATGACCGTGGTTTGTGGTGATTCGCACACCGCCACCCATGGGGCTTTCGGGGCCTTGGCTTTTGGCATTGGTACCTCTGAGGTGGAGCATGTGCTGGCTACCCAGACCTTGTTACAACAAAAACCGCGCACCATGCTGGTGCAGGTGGATGGCGTATTGGCCGATGGGGTCGAGGCCAAAGATGTGGTCCTCTATCTGATCGGTCGTATCGGTACCGCGGGGGGTACCGGGCATGTGATCGAATTTGCTGGCGAGGTGATCCGCCAGCTCTCCATGGAGGGGCGGATGACCCTCTGCAATATGGCCATTGAGGCCGGTGCCCGTGCGGGCATGGTCGCTGTGGACGATCAAACCATCGACTATCTCCAGAATCGTCCTTACGCTCCACAAGGAGAGGCGTGGCAACAAGCGGTGCGCTACTGGCGCACCTTGTCATCAGACCCAGAAGCGCGGTTTGATCGAGTGTTGTCATTTAATGGTGCCGATATTGTCCCCCAGGTCAGTTGGGGCACCTCGCCGGAGATGATGGCGGCCGTGGATGGTTGTGTGCCTGATCCCGCCAACGAGGCCGATGCCGCACGACGTGCCTCCATGCAGCGGGCACTGGCTTATATGGATCTGCAGCCAGGTCTACCCATCCAGAACATTGCCATCGACAAAGTCTTTATTGGTTCCTGCACCAATGGTCGGATCGAAGACCTGCGCAGTGCCGCCAAGATGATCGGCCAACGGCGAGTGGCCGCCACGGTCAAACTGGCCATGGTTGTACCGGGTTCTGGTTTGGTGCAACAGCAGGCCGAACAAGAAGGCTTAGACCGCGTTTTTATCGATGCTGGTTTTGAGTGGCGCGCCCCGGGTTGTTCGATGTGTTTGGCGATGAACGACGACATCTTAGCCCCGGGGGAGCGGTGCGCCTCCACCTCAAATCGCAACTTTGAAGGGCGGCAAGGACCGGGAGGACGCACCCATCTGGTCAGCCCGGCTATGGCCGCCGCAGCGGCGATCGCGGGCCACTTTGTCGATATTCGTCATTGGCATTGAGATGAGATAGGATGATCCATGGAACCTTTTCGTAGCCTGACCGCCTTGGTAGCGCCGTTAGATCGGGCCAACGTCGATACCGATGCCATTATCCCTAAACAGTTTTTGAAGTCGATTCGTCGCAGTGGCTTCGGGCCCAACCTGTTTGATGAGTGGCGTTATCTGGATCGTGGCGATCCGAGCAAGCCCAATCAGGACCGGCCCCTAAATACTGATTTTGTCCTCAACCAGCCGCGTTATCAGGGGGCAGCTATCCTGCTAACGGGGGCCAACTTTGGTTGTGGTTCGAGTCGGGAACATGCGCCGTGGGCCTTGCTCGATTATGGTTTTCGTGCCATCATTGCCCCGAGTTTCGCCGATATTTTCTTCAACAACTGCTTTAAGAATGGTATCTTGGCTCTCACTTTGGAGCACAATGTGGTCAACGGGTTGTTGCGTCAAGTGGAGCAGCAAGTAGGCTATCACCTGACGATTGACCTCGTCACCCAGTTGGTGACGACACCATCTGGGGAACGGCTACCGTTCCAGGTTGACCCATTTCGTCGCCATTGTCTGTTAGATGGTCTAGATGACATTGGTTTGACGTTGCAGAATTTGTCAGCAATTGAGCAATACGAAGCACAGCGCCGCATCGAGGCCCCGTGGGCCTTGTTACCAGGGTAAAAGGGGGAATCCTGATATGAAAAAGACGATTTTGCTGTTACCAGGGGATGGCATTGGCCCAGAGATCACCGCTGAGGCGGAGAAGGTGCTGCGCTGGCTGCAGCAGCGGCGCGAGATCGAGTTGGTGCTGGAATATGGTCTGATTGGTGGCGCCGCCTACGATGCCACAGGGACGCCGTTACCCGATGCAACAATGGCGCAAGCCCGTGGCGCCGATGCCATTTTGCTCGGTGCGGTCGGCGGGCCGAAATGGGAGCCACTTGATTATGCGGTGCGTCCAGAACGCGGATTATTGGGCATTCGCAAGCAATTGGATCTTTATTGTAATCTGCGTCCAGCTCGGGTATTTCCCCAGCTGGCCGATGCCTCGACCTTAAAAAGTGAGGTCGTCAGTGGCATCGACCTCATGGTGGTGCGTGAACTGACGGCCGATATCTACTTTGGCGAACCGCGTGGGGTAAGCCAACTACCAGACGGTCGCCGGCGCGGGGTCAACACCCTGACCTACACCAGCGATGAGATCGAACGGGTGGCCCATTCCGCCTTTGCGGTGGCCCGCCAGCGTCGGCGTCAGGTTTGTTCTGTCGATAAGGCGAATGTGTTAGAAGCGACTGAATTGTGGCGCCAAGTGGTGACCCAGGTGCAGCAGCAACACTACCAGGATGTGCAGCTGTCGCACATGTACGTTGATAATGCCGCCATGCAACTGATCCGGGCCCCGAAACAGTTTGACGTCATCCTGACCACCAACATGTTCGGCGATATTTTATCGGATGAGGCCAGCATGTTGACCGGCTCGATTGGGATGTTGCCATCGGCTTCACTGGGACAACGTTACGCCCTGTATGAGCCCATCCATGGTTCCGCCCCCGACATTGCTGGTCGTGGCTTGGCCAACCCACTGGCGACCATCCTATCGTTGGCGATGATGTTTCGGCATAGCTTTGAACGTCCAGAAATCGCTAATCGGATCGAACGAGCGGTCAATCGGGTGTTGGATCAGGGGTTGCGCACCGCTGATATTGGCCAGCCTGGTATGAGTACAGTGGGCACAGCGGCAATGGGCGATGCCGTTGTCGCCGCATTAGAATGATCACCTCAGGAGGATAGCAGAACATGCGTACCTATAACGTGGCTGTTGTTGGGGCGACCGGTAATGTCGGTCGCGAAATGCTCAAGATCCTGGCCGAGCGCAATTTTCCGGTCAAAGATATTCGGCTGTTGGCCTCCAGCCGCTCGGCGGGGGTGCGGGTGCCATTCAAAGGCAAGGAACGGGTGGTCGAGGAGTTGGCCACTTTTGATTTTAGCGGTATGGACATTGGCCTGTTTTCTCCTGGTAGTTCCGTTTCCAGCGTTTTTGCCCCCAAAGCCGCTGAGGCGGGCTGTGTGGTGATCGATAACACTTCGTTTTTCCGTATGGATCCACAGATCCCGTTGGTGGTACCAGAAGTCAACCCGGGGGCGTTGGCGCAGTACACCAATCGCCGCATCGTCGCCAACCCTAATTGCTCGACCATCCAAATGGTGGTGGCGCTCAAGCCGTTGCACGATGCTGCCACCATCTTGCGGGTAGTGGTATCGACCTATCAAGCGGTGTCTGGAGCGGGGAAAGCAGCCATTGATGAGCTGTTTGAGCAGACCCATGCCCGCTATGTCCCCGGTCTTGAGGTAGCTCCCAAGAAATTTACCAAGGAGATCGCCTTTAATCTCATCCCGCACATTGACACCTTCTTGGACAATGGTTACACCAAAGAAGAGATGAAGATGGTCCATGAAACGCGTAAAATCATGGAAGCGGAGATCAAGGTAGCGCCTACCTGCGTGCGGGTACCCGTTTTTAACAGCCATTCCGAGTCGATTACCATTGAGACTGAACGCAAACTGACCGCAGCGCAAGCGCGTGCTATCCTGGCACGTGCCCCTGGTATTGAGGTGGTCGATGATCCGGCTAACCTGAAATATATCACGCCGCGAGAAGCATCGGGCACAGATGCCACTTATGTATCACGAATTCGTGAAGATATAAGTATTGCCAATGGGTTGCAATTTTGGGTTGTCTCCGATAACTTGCGCAAAGGGGCAGCCTTGAACGCGGTGCAAATCGCCGAGCTGTTAATACGTGACCATCTGAAATAGTGCAACACCTTGTCCGATACAACGAACGAGCCGCTTTCACTCGGCATATGGAATTTGCTGCGGTTGAAAATGAGGAAAACGGCTCGTCGTTTCCTGACCGGAGCGCCGGAGTCGTCCCGTGACGAACCCCAAGCTTCCTCCTCACAGCTACTGACCAACGCTTCGCTGCCGGTGGTGCAGCCGTTTCCTGAGGTTAACAGTACCGAGCAGTCCACCGTTGCCTTGCGGGTGGTGGTTTTTTCTGACACCGATAACGACACCGAAATTGTCTGTTACACGCTGTGGTTGCTTGGCTTATGTGATCGACGTGGCTTCTGGCGTAGTCATGTGCGCCACGTCACCCTGGTTCATACCGGCGACTGGCTCAATAAATTAGATCCCAACCCTCATACACTCGATTTTTTCAAGAGGCTACAGGAAAGTGCCCCTCCAACCTGCCGTGTCGTCATCCTCAACGGCAACCATGAGTTGGAACTACTGCGCCGGTTTGAATCGGCGGAACAGATTCTCCTGACCGCCGCTGATTTGGATTTTATTCGCCAGCAGAATATTATCTATATTGAACAAAACACCCTGTTTGTGCACGGCTACCCAAACGTGGAATTGTTGACCTGCCTGCGGCAGTTATGGCAAGAAAAGGTACCCTTAAACCACTTCAACGACCGATTTCGTAAGGCCTTTTTTCAGGGTGAACTGGCACTGTTTCGCCTGCGTGAGGGAATGGAAATGTTGGGGGATCTCTCCGACGATAGCCAGTTTTACACCCAATGCACGGCCGAAGGGTTGACCAATGGCGAAAAGGTGAGCAACCTGTTACTCGGCCTAGGGATCCATATTGTTGTCCACGGTCACAAGCCAAACAACGCAGTGCAGCTTGACGATGAGCTGGGCGATGAAGTGCCAGGGGTGCGCTTCATCAACAACGACAACCGCGTCAAACGGACCGGCTTGGGTGGCTTGTTGTTGCTCGACAACATGACCCGAGTCGAGTTCATCAACATGAAACGACTACATGAGGCCGGTGATGAAAGAACCTATCGCAAAAAACTGCGCAAGCTGATAGGCACGCGCAAAAAAGACCGTTCTCTGGAGGAGGAATAGGTAACCGATTATTGCGACTCAAGCGCGGCCGTTAACACCTGCTCGCACTGCTGCCCCCAAGAGAGCTGGCTGATAAAGCGGTGAGCATTCAAACCACGGCGTTTGGCTTCGTCACGATTTTGGTAGACCTCTTCCAGTTGCGCCACGATCTCCTCGACTGACGACTCGCCCCAGCCTTCCAATAACCGGGTACCGCTACGATCCATGGCCGGACCTTGCTCGGTTAGCGGGTAACAACGCCCCGGCCCGATCAGATCGAGGTGGCCACTGTTGGCGGATAGAATAACCGGCAAACCAATGGCCATACACTCCATCGCGACTAAATTGGTCCCCCCTTCGCAGCGGCTGGGCAACACCGCCACATCTGCCTCACGCAACAGGGGTGGAATCATGGGGTTGGAGACGACACCAACGTCATAGAATGAACCCGCCGGCAGATATTTGCCCAACCAGCTATTGACCTCGTTGGCGATGGGCAAATCTTTGATGTATTTGCCATGGAACATAAACATATCCCGCATGCTGGGGGCATTGAGCCAATGGTTATTCCAGGCCGTCAGCAGGAAGGCATCGGCATGGCGGGCCTGAAACCGCTGGAAGGCAGCGATCACCAAATCCTGGCCCTTACGATGTTCCAACTTGCCGCCACCAAAAATGATAAATTTTCCCGCCAATAGATTGGCTTTAGACGACGGATAAAACAGGGCGGTATCCACCCCCTGAATGATGGTACGGACATTGGTCAGACCATAACGTTGGCGCAAGACACGCTCATTCCAGGAAGAACCGGCAATAATCAACGGCAAATCGGCTGCGCGTTTGACATTATCGAGCGAGAGATCGGGATCCTCAAAAAAGGTCAAGCCGATGGACTTGCCCGCCGTAAAGCGGTTGGTACGGAAGTCCAGCTGCTGCGTCGAGGACATCAACGACACCGCATCGGGGTCATAGAGGGTCTTGGCCGGATTTTGGGTGAGAAATTCGATATATTGTTTCGACCGCTCCAAGACAGAACGAAAAGTCAGGGCCTGGAGTGGATTAAGCGCCAGAGCGACTGGTTCCATGACCAAAAACGCCTCAATGTTCATCCGCATGGCCGTGAACGCTAAATTGAGGCCATACAGCCCCCAGCCATGCAGCTGGCTGAGCTGCCAACAGACGGCCAAACGCTTTTTGCTGACCGTGACGGGGTTGGCATTGGCAGGAGCAGTAGTCGCGACCGTGGTAGCTGGCATACGATGGGCGTCGATGACCGGGTGGGGGGCGACCGGGACAATGGCCGTGGTTATTGTCGGCACCGTTGCCAAGCGATTCTTTGAGCAGTTATGCAGCAAACTGGTATTGCCTTGAGACCACGCTCGTGCCACTACTTTTAGCTCACGGGTGACCCGCTCCAGGACATCGTCCCACACCGCCGGCTGACTTTGACGAAATAGCCGCATACTTGGATACCAGGGGGTATCCTCACGCTGCAACAGCCAGCGCCAATCGGGGGTAAAGGTGATCAGCGTCCAGGTCGGAATGCCCAAAGCACCGCTCAGATGCACCGGAGAACTATCGATGCTGATTAGAAGATCGAGCTGTGATAAAATCGCTGCTGAGTCAGCGAAAGTGGTAATACCCGGCGATAAATCATGGATGGTACCAGCCGGCAACTGCTGGATCGCTTGTGCCGCCACCCCCATTTGTAAACTGTAAAACTCAATGCCAGGAATCTCAAACAACGGCTGAAACCGTTGCAACGGAATGGAACGCAGTTTATCCCGGCCATGGGTTGGACTACCAGACCACACTAGGCCAACCCGCAGACGCCCCTGCGCGTCCGGCATACGATCGCGCCAACTGGCCAACAAAGCGGGATCCACCGGGATGTAGGGCACATTATTGAGCAGGGTCTCAACCGTATTATGGTGGAAGATGCGCGGCAAGCAGAGCAACGGTGCATATTCGTGAAAACCGGGCCAAGGACCACGTTGATTAACGACCTCAGCAACACCGGCCACATTGGCCAGCAGGGATTGCAGCGCTGGCTGACACGCCAGCACCACCTGACCGCCGCGCGCCGCTACCAGGGGAGCATAACGGACGAAATGGATGGCGTCGCCAAACCCTTGTTCGGCAATCAGCAGGATGCGCCGGCCGTTGAGCGGGGTGCCGTCCCAGGTCGGTTTCGGGAACAGATCGTGCAGCATCCCCCGAAAATTAGGCAACAGCCGCCGCCATTGGTACTCGTGCCAACCGGGCTCGAATTCGCCCAGCATCAGCAGATTGTTGGCTAAGTTGTTGCGGGCTTCGATGTAATCGGACTTTATCTCAAGAGATTGGCGGTAGCAGGCAATGGCATCACGCAGCTGCCCCATTTCGGCATAGGCAGTGCCAAGATTATTGTAGGCCTCGTGGTAGGAGGGTTTCATCTCAATCGAGCGCTGATACGCTATGACCGACTCCGCCAGCTTATTTTGCCCCTTGAGCAGATTGCCCATGTTATTAAAGGCCTCGGCATAGTCCGGTTTCAGCTCCAAAGCGCGCTGATAACAGGCCATCGACTCCTCGTTTTGCGACAAATCGGCCAACGAAACCCCTAGGTTGTTGTGCAACTCGGCTGATTCCGGCTCGTACTGCAAGGCGCGTCGATAACACTCAGCTGCCTCGGTCCAGTTGCTACGGCCGCCAAAGATCACCCCGAGGTTATTATAGGCCCCGACATGGGATGGCTTGTGCTCAAGGGTCTTTTCATAACAAGCCTTGGCATCGTCAAGGCGGTTCATGCCGTGATGAATGGTCGCCAGGGCGAAATGGGCCTCCGCAAGCTGCGGCTCGGCGGCAATCGCCTGCTCATAAAGCGCCATTGCCTCAGCATATTTACGCTGGCTTTTCAGTTCGTTACCCTGCTGCAACAGGGTCTCACCCAAACTCATCGTCGCATCAGCAACCTGATTCATGATCAACCGTAACCCCCTCTCTGTACCTTTACGTCCGATCTTGCCGGCGCTGTTCGACCACCAAAGCCTGAGCCACTCGCTCAATTACCTCACCCCAATCCCCCTGGCGCCGCTGCCGAAACAAGCGCAGGGTGGGATACCATGGGCTATCGTCACGATCCACCAACCAACGCCATTCAGCGATAAAGGGCACCAACAACCATACCGGCCGCGCTAAAGCGCCCGCCAGATGGACCGGCGCACTATCCACGGTAATGAGCAGATCGAGATGATGCAAAATCGCCCCGGTGTCCATAAAATTAAAAATTTGCGGTGCCAGATTGTGCAACTTATCGGCTGGTAGACGCTGAACCCCTTGAGAGGCTGGCCCTTTCTGCAAGTTAAAGAATTGCACATTGGGAACGTCAAATAGTGGTAATAGCAACTCAACCTGATGGATCGATCGCAGCGCATCACGCCCATGCTCGGCCGAACCGGCCCAGACCAAACCGACACGCAACGGCCTCGGTGGCTGCGCCGACTTGTCGGATCGACCGAAAATAGTCGACAAAAAGCCCCCTTTTTTAGGAGGCTCCGCTGCTGGCGGCGGGGCTGGCATCTTCTTTTGCCAAATTTCGAGCTGTTCCGGCACCACCGTCAAATAGGGCACCTGCGCTGGAATGGAGTGCATCTCGGTTTGGAATATCCTGGGCAAACAGAGCAACGGCGCATATTCGTCATACTCTGGCCAATCGGATGGCGCCATCTTCACCACCTGGGCCACCCCCTGGAGCGGCTGCAACAAGCTATATAACTCTGGTTGGCACGCCAACACAATCCGACCACCACACTCCGCCACCATTGGAATATAGCGAGCAAACTGCAACACGTCACCGAACCCCTGCTCCGCCAATAGCAGAATCGTTTTGCCCTGCAAATCACTGCCATCCCAGGGCCGGCGATCCCCAAAGGGTTCCCGTAACTGGCGATGCTTGGCGGTGTCTTTGAAGCGGCGCCACTCATATTCCAGCCACCCCTCGCGGAACTGACCCAGTAACAGGAGGATGTTGCCCAGATTGAAATGGACATCGGCCGAGTCAGGCTGCATCACCAGTGCCTGACGATAGCTGTCAACCGCCTCCTGCCAACGTCCCAGTTCAGTGAGGGCATGGGCCAAATTATTATGCACCTCCATATAGTTGGGCCGTATCTGCAACGCTTGGTGATAACTAGCAACCGCCTCGTCAAAGCGCTGTAACAGGGCATAACAAATGCCAAGCATGTTGCAGCTCTCGGCCATTTCTGGTTTCAGTTCCAAAGCCCGTTGCAACGGCGCAACCGCCTCGGCCCAACGCCCCTTGCCTGACAAAGCGGAGCCGAGCTGATGATGCGCTTCGGCGATACGATCGTTGAGAGCGATCGAACGCTGGTAGGCAGCAATAGCCTCATCGACTTGATTCAGGGATGAATAGACCACTCCGAGGGCAAAATTGAGCTCAGCCGACTGCGGATGATGCTCCAGAGCCCGCTGGTACCACTGCGCCGCTTCCGGTAGCTGCCCTTGCTTGAAGAGTAGTGAGGCCAATCGACCCGGGGCCTCTGGGTGATCTGGTTTCAATTCCAATAGACGTCGGTAACTGACAATGGCCTCATCAAGACGATTATAAGCCTGATAACTGGGCGCCAATCGCTCCAAGGCTTGCACCAGGGCATGGGTAGCCAAAGCGTGGGCCGGATTTAACTTCAGGGCTTGTTCAAATTGCTCCACCGCCTGTTCCGGTTGGCCACCGTACCAACAGCCATTGGCCAAGTTGTAGCGCAGATCAGCCGACTGCGGTTGGATCTCCACCGCACGATTAAAATGGACCAGGGCACCAGGAATATCCCCCTGTAACATCAATACCCGACCTAGGTTGTCGTGCGCTTCGAACAGATCTGGCTTTAACTCCAATGCCTTGCGATAACAGGCAATCGCCTCGTCATTTTTACCCTGCGCTGCAAAGATGGCCCCCTGTCCATTGCGAAAACCACCGACATCGGGGTGGATGGCGATGATCCGGTCGTAACAAACGATGGCATCGTCTAACTTACCCTGCCCCATATAGGCGATGGACAAATTATTCAGCGTCGCCACATGGCGTGGATCGACTGTCAAGGCTTGCTGATAACAAGCAATTGCCTCATCAATGCGACCCTGGGTGTGATGTTGTGTTCCCTGGGCAAAGTGGCCGTTAACAATCTGTTCAGGCGTCTGTTCAGACGTCTGTTGCGACTCTTCCATGATTCCAACCCTCTGTGATCTGTTGTTGATGATCGACCAATGCCGCTGCGATCCGTTCCATCACTTCGTCCCAATCACCCTCTTGCCGCTGGCGGAACAGGCGCATAGACGGATACCAAGGGGTATCCTCACGCTCATGCAACCAACGCCAATCGGATGGTTTTGCGACCAAGGTCCACACTGGGCAGCCCAGGGCACCTGCCAAATGGGCGGGTGAACTATCGATGCTAATCAGCAAGTCCAACTGGGTGATGAGGGCCGCCGTATCCATGAAATCTTTGATGTCCGCAGTTAAGTCAATCAGTCGCCCCGGCGGAAAACGCCGTAATTCCCTCGCACTTGCTTCCGGCTGCACGCTGAAAAAGGTGATTTTCGGTACCTCAAACAGCGGCCACCATTTCTCAATGTGGTGGATCGAGCGGATACCGTCCCATAGATTGCTGGTACCACCCGCCCACACCAAACCAACGTGGAGGTGGTCGGAACGCCGATAACGCCACAATCGCTCGCGCCAAAGCTGCTCTACATCGGGATCAACCGACAGATAGGGCACTTGACTCGGAATATCGGCCAGCGTCTGATGCTGCAACAGCCATGGCAAGCCGGTAACGGGAAGATAGTGGTCAAAGTGGGGCAACATCTGTCGGCGCGACACCACTAATTCAAGTCCATCTATACGTTTCATCAATGGCAAAATATCATCCTGACAGGCAAACATGACTGTGCCACCGCGTGATAATACTTGTGGAATATAACGGGCGAATTGAATGGGATCGCCGGCGGCATTACCGCTCACGGTTAGCAGCAACCGTTTGCCCCCTAAATCGCTGCCATCCCAGGGCGGCTGGGTGATTTCAACACCAGCAAACAGCATATAACGGTACTCACGTTGGTACCAAACCCACACCAACTCAAACCAACCGCTCGCAAATTGCTCATTCACCAACAACAAACCGCTCCGGACCACATGGTGGTACAGTAAGATGGACTCGGTATCGGGTTTATGGTCTGGATGGTCACGAACAAACTTCTCGAAGCAAGCCCCCGCCTGTTCGAGCTGATATTGCGAGATATAAGCCTGCATGAGATGGCGCATCGTCTGGGCGTGGGTTGGTTCCAACGCCAGAGCGGCCTCATAACAGGCAATGGCTTGTGGCCACATTTTTTTTTGATGAAACAGGCGGCCCAAATACATCTGGGTTATCGCACTATTTTGGATAGTCAATGCCTGTTCGTAACAAGCACGGGCCTCGTCAAATAGATCGTGTTGTTCTAGCACCAGCGCCAGATTAATATAAACATTGGTATCGTGAGGCCGGCTATTGATTAATCTAAGATAACAGAGCAACGCCTCATAGATCTGACCCTGGTAATAGAGCTCGCCACCGACCCGATGGATCTCCTGTGCAGATGGATTTTGGGCCAATTGTTCCGCCAGTTGCGGGTAGATGGCGGCGTAATGCCGTTCCGCCTCAAGCCACTGGCACTTTTGCAACAGCGGCAGCCCAAGTTGACAACGCGCTTGAGGTTCGTCCGGCTGCAACGTCAGCACCCGCTGGTAACACCTCTGGACCTCGTGCCATTTACGCTGCCCTCGATAATGTTGTGCCAACCCCAACAAAGCCTGGATCAGGTGGGCCCGCACCGATGGATGGTCCAACAGCCGCCGGGCGTACTCGTAGGCAACGACGGCCCGTGCCAGGATACCCTGTTTGAGCAGACTGGTACCCAGATTGTTATGGGCTTCAGCATAGTGCAAATTAAAAGTGATGGCCCGCTCAAAATAACCGGCCGCCTCCGACCAATTATGATCAGCCATGCACAACACGCCCAAGGCGTTATAGCCCTCCGCAAAACGCTCTTTAACCGCAAGCGCCTGCATGAAACAATCACGCGCCTCAGCTTTTTTACCTTGGGCACTCAGAAGAATACCCTGATGAAGCAAGGCCATTGCTTGATCGTTTGCGGCTGTATCGTTCATCTATCTTTTAATTCCATCACTAGTTGTTGTGATCGGGATATTTCGTTCATGACGCCACTATAATCACCCTGTAGCAACCGTGGCATCAACACTGGAAACAGCGCTTGCAGCTGCTCCAGCCACAGCCGCTCCGCCGCCGTAAACGATTGCAACACGAAGTCGGCGGCATCTGCCTCAGGGGGTGGGCGGCCAATGCCGATGCGCACCCGCACAAAACCGGCGCTGCCGAGCTCTTGTTGAATTGATTTGAGGCCATTATGACCACCGTTGCCGCCACCTACCTTAATTTTGACCCGCCCCGGAGCCAAGTCAAGATCATCGTGAAATACAATAACGGCTTCTGGAGTGATTTTATAGAAACGGGTCAGCTCGGCGACAGATCGGCCAGCAAGATTCATGAATGTCTCTGGCAATAGCCACAACAGCCGCTCTGAACCGACCCGGCCCTCGCCAAAGCGCCCTTGAAAACGCCCCACCCCGACAGACATCTGGTAGTGCCGACACACCGCCTCCAGCAATAGCCAACCGGCGTTGTGTCGTGTGGTCTGGTAGCGAGCCCCTGGATTACCAAGACCGACCAACACCAACACTGACGTTACGCACCAGCTGCGCCGCTATCTTGGACTGCCTCACCCTGTACCCCAGCGACCGTGACAACGGCAAAATTGGTGTCACTGTGCAACTCAACCCCTTCTGGCAGCCGCACATCATTGACATGCACTGAATCACCGATATCGAGATGGGCGACAGATATTTCAATCCCGCGTGGGATGTTACCGGCTCGACAACGCACCGCCAAACTGTGGCAAATGAGGTGAACGGCACCGCCACGCTTGACACCGGCACTCTTCTCTTCGTCCACAACGTGCACCGGCACCTCTGCGTCGACTTCACTATTGGGATCAAAGCGGAGAAAGTCAACATGCAGGGGAATCCATGTGACCGGATCTCTCTCGATCCCGCGTACCAATACGGCGCTACCGGCCTGACCATCAATGATCAGCTCATGCTGATCGGTACGCAGATCGTCGCGTAATTTATTTACCAACTGAACCCAACTTCTTAAGTCAAGCGACAAGTTGACATTGCCCTGACCACCGCCGTACAGCACCGCCGGAATGCGTCCCTGACGTCTCAATCGCCGGGCCACCCCCTTGCCGGTCCCGCTACGCGATTCTGCGTGAATGATTGCCATGATTTCGCTCCTTTCTTCACTGCTCTAAAAGGGATGACCTCGCGTTACCACCAACCTCCAGGGGTGTTGGAGCACGTACCGGTCGACTTGGTGCGTCAAGATAACAATAACCACACCGGCAAGCAAGGAACAACTGGTTGAGCAGCGGCTGGAAATTTATTACGCGGTCGGTTGTCGGATGGCGTCAAAAACCAAGCAATCGTTACGGCCTTTCTGTTTGACAGCATACATGGCAATATCAGCCTTTTTAATCAGATCGTCGGCTTGATCAGCATGTTGTGGGAAGAAACTAATACCGATGCTGGTACCAATCTGGCAGTTATGGCCATTGATGAGGAACGGTTCGGTGATGGTAGAGACGATTTTGCGGGCCACCTTGATGGCATCTTCCGGGTGATGAATCACCGATAGAATGACGGTAAACTCGTCGCCTCCCAGTCGCGCCACGGTATCGACCTCACGCAAGCAGGTTTGCAGCCGTTGACCGACGTCAATCAATAAGCGATCACCGACCTCATGGCCAAGCGTGTCGTTGACAGCCTTGAAGCGGTCTAAATCGAGAAACAACACCGCCAACATCGATTGTTCACGTTTGGCGCGTGCGATGTCGCGCTGTAGCCGATTCATCAATAACTTACGATTGGGCATACCGGTCAAAACATCGTGGTGGGCCATATGCTCCAACTGCTGCTCAATCCCCTTGCGCTCAATAATGCCGGCCAGCGTATTAGCAATGGCGTGCAAGAAAGCGGTCTCCTCCTCGTTACAGCGATGGCCATCGGCGATGTAGAGGTTGATGATCCCCAAGGTACGACCACGGGAAATAATCGGCATGCAATAGTGACCATGGGGTTTGATGCTGGGGAAAGTGACATCGTGACGCTCATCCAGGTGGGCCGAATAGACCATCTGACCACTCTGAGCTGCCCGACCACAGAGACAATAGCCGAAAGGAATGCGGGCACAGGCGGTCAGCAAATGGGTCGCCAAACCGTGTTCAACAGCGAGCGTCAGTTCTTGCGTCTGTTCATCAACTAAGAAAATCGACCCCTTCGATTCGATGGTTAGCCAAGGCACGTTCAGGATGATCTCCAGAGCCTTGCGCAGTTGGTCGATCAGTGATGTGGATTCTAAAGCCATTTGCAACAGGGCGCTGATGGCGCTGCGCGACTGCTGCACCCGCATGTTATGGGCTTCTTGTTGTTTCCGATCTGAGATGTCGCGCATCACCGCAACAAAGAACCGTTCTTGGTCGGTGGTCCAAGTTGACAAGGCGACTTCAATCGGTCTCTCGGTGCCAGCCTGGGTCAAGCCATGCAGCTCTAACCGACCACCGGCTACCGACCGGAGGGCACCAGCCGTGGCCGCCTGTTGTAGCGCGGCTCGGTGGATCTCCTGGTAGCGGCTCGGAATCAGCAGCGTCAGCGGCTGACCAACAGCTTGTTCAGCCGTGTGACCAAACAATTGCGTCGCACCATAGTTCCAAAATACGATTTCACCGACGGCATCACAAGCGACGATGGCATCTTGGGTGGATTCAGAAACGGCAAACAGCCGCTTAAACTTGTCGTGCAAATCTTGGTGGTTGATCTCTAGCCGTGCCAACGCCATGGTCATGGCATTGGCAAAACGCTCCACCTCCTGGAGGCTGGTGACGCTGCGCAACCAGAGAAACAATCCAGTCAGCAGCAGCAGCATACCCGATAATTCCAAAGTCGGTGCCAGGAACGACCGCTGCTCCTGTTTCGATTCTTGGATCAACTCAGCAGCGGTATGACCGCACACCAATACCAAACCAATTGACAATAAGCCCCAGCCGATGCGATACAGCTGCGGCCGTCGCCGCCCTTCGTGCCAGAACAACACCCCCATGATAGCCACAACGATAATCTGGACGACCCCGATGAAATCGGCTGCTGCAGCGACAGGCATGGCACAGCTCCATTGCTTAAGATGCTTAGAGCAAGCAGCCCCCCAAAGGCAGGATCTGCTTGCCTTATTCATTCTGGTTTAACTTGTGGTCCCGAGTAAGACTTTACAACTCCATTCTGACGAATTTGTGCGGACCCATTTTACCGGTAGCAATAATGGACTTCAATATTTATCTATTGGATAAGCCGTAGCTATACACACATTCTTTATGTAGTGATTCCACTACACCAACGTCGTTTATAGGCAGAGTCAGTGTGCCACCTGTGCCTCATCACCGAAAATATCTTGGAGCGAATGGGCATCCATCACTTTGATGGTCCATT
>JADGCM010000012.1 GCA_015228995.1 Magnetococcales bacterium | reverse complement strand
GCTCCATGCCGCCCGCTCGCCCCTTGTGGGAGAGGGGGTGGGTGGGTGAGGGGGAGAGGAATTAATCCGGGTCGAGTTGTCCCGGTAAAATGAACGACTCATGGGATAGATCCAGGGACGGATCTGGGAATATAGGGATGAGCGATCGTTATTAGTATCGCCGGAGAGCGATAGCAGGGAGGATTATTATGGCCATTGTTATCAACACCAACATGCCTTCAATTCAGTCACAGAGGTATCTGACTCGCTCAACGATGGCGCTGAGCAAGACCTTTGAACGGTTATCTTCTGGATTACGGGTCAATCATGCTGCTGACGACGCGGCTGGATTGTCGATTACTACCCGCATGACCGCCCAGGTGCGTGGTGTCAACCAAGCGATGCGGAATGCCAACGATGCCATTTCGTTGGTGCAGGTAGCGGATGGTTCGTTGGAAGAGACCAATTCGGCCTTGCAACGCATTCGTGAATTGACGGTCCAGGCGGCCAGTGACACTTATACCAGTACTGACCGTGCTGATATTCAGAAGGAGGTCAACCAACTGGTGAGTGAGATTCAGCGCATTGCCTCCCAGACCAGTTTTAACAAACAGGGTGTGATCGATGGCACTTATTCATCGAAGAAGTTTCAAATTGGTGCTTACAATGGCCAGCAACTAAGCATCACCATTGGGGCGGCGACGGCGGCTGGTTTGGGTATCACCGCTTTGTCGAATACCATCAGTGGTGCCACGGCCTCGGCGATTACAGCGCTGATCGCCAATGTTGACAACGCCATTAACAGTGTCGCGGTGATCCGATCCCAGTTAGGGGCTTATCAGAACCGTTTTGAGGCGGTAGTAGCCAACTTGGGGACCATGTCCGAGGGGATTAGTGCGGCTCGTTCGCGGGTTCTGGATGCCGATATTGCCGCTGAGACCGCAGCTTTGACTCGCAACAGTATTTTGCAACAGGCGGGGACGGCGATGTTGGCACAGGCCAATCAGCAACCCCAGATCGCGTTGCAGTTGCTGAAGTAGTGGATTAATCCGGGTCGAGTTGCCCCGGTGAAATGAACGACTCATGGGATAGATCCAGGGACGGATCTGAGAACATAGGGATAACTGTTGTTAATATCGCCGGAGAGCGGTAGCAGGGAGGATTATTATGGCCATTGTTATCAACACCAACATGCCCTCAATTCAGTCACAGAGGTATCTGACCCGCTCAACGATGGCGCTGAGCAAGACCTTTGAACGGTTATCTTCTGGATTACGGGTCAATCATGCTGCTGACGACGCGGCTGGATTGTCGATTACTACCCGCATGACCGCCCAGGTGCGTGGTGTCAACCAAGCGATGCGGAATGCCAACGATGCCATTTCGTTGGTGCAGGTAGCGGATGGTTCGTTGGAAGAGACCAATTCGGCCTTGCAACGCATTCGTGAATTGACGGTCCAGGCGGCCAGTGACACTTATACCAGTACTGACCGTGCTGATATTCAGAAGGAGGTCAACCAACTGGTGAGTGAGATTCAGCGCATTGCCTCCCAGACCAGTTTTAACAAACAGGGTGTGATCGATGGCACTTATTCATCGAAGAAGTTTCAAATTGGTGCTTACAATGGCCAGCAACTAAGCATCACCATTGGGGCGGCGACGGCGGCTGGTTTGGGTATCACCGCTTTGTCGAATACCATCAGTGGTGCCACGGCCTCGGCGATTACAGCGCTGATCGCCAATGTTGACAACGCCATTAACAGTGTCGCGGTGATCCGATCCCAGTTGGGGGCTTATCAGAACCGTTTTGAGGCAGTGGTCGCTAATTTAGGGACCATGTCTGAGGGGATTAGTGCGGCACGTTCGCGGGTTTTGGATGCCGATATTGCCGCTGAGACCGCAGCTTTGACCCGTAACAGCATTTTGCAGCAGGCGGGTACGGCGATGCTGGCGCAGGCCAATCAGCAGCCACAGATCGCATTGCAATTATTGGCATAGTAGTTTTTGACCTTCGTCTTTCCCTTCTCCCTTTGTGGGAGAGGGGGAGTGTGAGGGGGAATAAGGATGGATTTTTGAGGGATAAACGATAACCATTTATATCGCTGGAGCGCGATAACAGGGAGGATTGTCATGGCCATTGTTGTCAATACCAACATGCCTTCGATTCAGTCGCAGAGATATCTGGGCCGTTCGACGATGGAGTTGGGCAAGACTTTTGAGCGACTATCGTCTGGTTTACGGATCAACCATGCGGCGGATGACTCGGCTGGATTGTCGATCAGTACCCGTATGACATCGCAAGTGCGTGGTCTCAATCAGGCCATACGCAACGGTAACGATGCCATTTCGTTGGTACAGGTAGCGGATGGTTCGTTGGAAGAGACCAACTCGGCCTTGCAACGCATTCGTGAATTGACGGTACAGGCGGCCAGTGACACCTATACCAGCACTGACCGTTCCGATATCCAGAAAGAGGTGAATCAGCTCATTAGTGAGATTCAACGTATTGCCAGTCATACCAGTTTCAATAAGCAGAATGTGTTGGATGGCACCTATTCAGCCAAGAGGTTCCAGATTGGGGCTTATAATACCCAACAGCTGAGTATCACCATTGGGGCAGCGACGGCGGCCGGTATCGGTATTACCGCTTTGTCTAACACCATCAGCGGCGCTACGGCATCAGCAATCACAGCGTTGATTGCCAATGTTGATAATGCCATTGGCAGTGTGGCAGTCATTCGCTCGCAACTGGGGGCTTATCAAAACCGTTTTGATGCGGTAGTAGCTAACTTGGCGACTATGTCTGAAGGGGTATCATCGGCACGGTCGCGGATCACCGATGCCGATATTGCGGCCGAAACGGCGGCATTGACACGCAACAGTATCTTGCAACAAGCGGGTACGGCGATGCTGGCGCAGGCCAATCAGCAGCCGCAGATTGCGTTGCAGTTGCTGAGGTAAGGAATCAATCCGGGTCGGGTTGTCTCGGTAAAATGAACAGCTCAAAAACAGGTCCATGGATGGACCTTAGAGGATAAACGATAACTATTTATATCGCCGGAGCGCGATAACAGGGAGGATTGTCATGGCCATTGTTGTTAACACCAACATGCCTTCGATTCAATCTCAGAGATATCTGGGCCGTTCGACGATGGAGTTGAGCAAGACTTTTGAGCGACTATCGTCTGGTTTACGGATCAACCACGCGGCGGATGACTCGGCTGGATTGTCGATCAGTACCCGTATGACCTCGCAGGTACGTGGCCTCAATCAGGCCATACGCAACGGTAACGATGCCATTTCGTTGCTACAAGTGGCGGATGGTTCGTTGGAAGAGACCAACTCGGCCTTGCAACGCATTCGTGAATTGACGGTACAGGCGGCCAGTGACACCTATACCAGCACTGACCGTTCCGATATCCAGAAAGAGGTGAATCAGCTCATTAGTGAGATTCAACGTATTGCCAGTCATACCAGTTTCAATAAGCAGAATGTGTTGGATGGCACCTATTCAGCCAAGAGGTTCCAGATTGGGGCTTATAATACCCAACAGCTGAGTATCACCATTGGGGCAGCGACGGCGGCCGGTATCGGTATTACCGCTTTGTCTAACACCATCAGCGGCGCTACGGCATCAGCAATCACAGCGTTGATTGCCAATGTTGATAATGCCATTGGCAGTGTGGCAGTCATTCGCTCGCAACTGGGGGCTTATCAAAACCGTTTTGATGCAGTAGTAGCTAACTTAGCGACTATGTCTGAAGGGGTATCATCGGCGCGGTCGCGGATCACGGATGCCGATATTGCGGCCGAGACGGCGGCCTTGACGCGCAACAGCATCTTGCAACAAGCGGGCACGGCGATCCTGGCCCAGGCCAATCAGCAACCGCAGATCGCGTTACAATTATTGAGGTAGTCATTTTAGCCCTCACCCCTAAATCCCCTCTCCCGTTGGGAGAGGGGACTTGAAGACACGTTTTCCTCCCCTCTCCCAGCGGGAGAGGGGCCGGGGGTGAGGGCTCATGAAGCCTTTTTTCCCCCGTCCACAAGGGGTGAGGGGATTTCGAATCGGCCAGGGATGGCGATTGAGTGCATACCAGGATGGTGTGCCAAAGCCAGTGATGGCGAAATGTTCTCCTGTGGAGTAGGGATATCTTGAGAGGGAGAGCAGTGATGTTGACACGATGAGTCGGTACCGCACGGATGCGGTCTGTCGCCATTGGTCAACAGATGGAGTGGGCTTGGCTGGTTCGGTAACGGATCAGCCCAAGACGGACCTATGGATGGGTTTGTGAAACCAGCAATGTAGAGATTAGATCCCTCCTTAACGGAGGGATCATCCGGGTCGAGTTGCCCCGGTAAAATGAACAGCTCAAGGAGTAGATCCAGGGACGGATCTTAGGGAAGAATCTTAGGAAATAAACGTTAACGATTCGTATCGCCGGAGTGCGATAACAGGGAGGATTACCATGGGCATTGTTATCAACACCAATATGCCATCAATCCAGTCTCAGAAATACTTAAACCGCTCTACCATGGCCTTAGGTAAGACCTTTGAGCGGCTATCATCTGGTTTACGCATCAACCACGCTGCGGATGATGCGGCTGGGTTGTCCATTACGACCCGTATGACGGCACAGGTGCGTGGTCTTAATCAGGCCATACGCAACGGCAACGATGCCGTTTCGTTGGTACAGGTAGCCGATGGCTCGTTGAGTGAGACCAACTCGGCTTTACAGCGTATCCGTGAATTAGCGGTGCAGGCGGCCAGTGATACTTACACCAGCACCGACCGTTCTGACATCCAGAAAGAGGTGAATCAGCTCATCAGTGAAATTCAGCGTATTGCTAGCCAGACTAGTTTTAATAAGCAGAATGTATTGGATGGCACCTTTTCAGCCAAGAGGTTCCAGATTGGGGCTTATAATACCCAACAGTTGAGCATCACCATTGGTGCGGCCACAGCGGCCGGTATCGGTATCACCGCCCTGTCTAATACTATTAGCGGTGCCACGGCCTCAGCAATCACAGCTTTGATTGCTAATGTTGACACTGCCATCAATAGTGTGGCAGTGATCCGTTCCCAGTTGGGGGCTTATCAAAACCGTTTTGACGCGGTGGTGGCCAATCTAGCAACCATGTCTGAGGGGGTATCGGCCTCTCGGTCACGTATTGTCGATGCTGATATCGCTGCTGAGACAGCGGCCTTGACACGCAACAGTATTCTACAACAGGCGGGTACGGCGATGTTGGCTCAGGCCAATCAGCAACCGCAGATTGCCTTGCAGTTGCTGAAGTAGTGGTTTGAGCACCTCACCAGTTTAGACCTCACCCCTCTCCCCTTGTGGGAGAGGGGTAGGGGTGAAGAGGAGATAATCCGGGTCGAGTTGCCCCGGTAAAATGAACAACTCATAGGGATAGACCCAGGGACGGGTCTTAGGGAATGAATCTACCAATAGAGGGTTAATGATCAAATGATTCATATCGCAGGAGTGCGATAACAAGGAGGACCAACTATGGCCATCATCTTAAACACTAATATGGCCTCTTTACAGGCGCAAAAGCACCTGGAACGCTCGTCAACAGCGTTGGGGAAGACCTTTGAACAGCTTTCTTCTGGACTGCGCATCAACCATGCCGCAGATGACTCGGCTGGATTGTCGATCGGTACACGCATGGCGGCCCAGACGCGTGGTCTTGGTCAGGCCATTCGTAATAGCAACGATGCGGTGTCATTGATACAGATTGCTGACAGTTCCTTGGAGGAGACCAACGGGGCTTTGCAACGCATTCGTGAGTTGACGGTGCAGGCGGCCAGTGACACCTACACCAGTACGGATCGTTCCGACATCCAAAAAGAGGTTAATCAGCTGATCAGCGAAGTTCAGCGTATTGCCTCTCAGACTAGCTTTAACAAGCAAAATTTGTTGGATGGCACTTATTCGGCCAAAAAGTTTCAGGTTGGGGCTTATAACACCCAGCAGGTGAGCTTGACCATTGGTACGGCAACGGCGGCCGGTATTGGTATCACCGCTTTGTCGAATACCATCAGCGGCGCCACGGCTTCGGCCATTACAGCGCTCATTGCTAATGTTGATACGGCTATCAGCAGCGTTGCGGCGTTGAGAGCCAATCTGGGTGCCACTCAGAATCGTTTCTATGCTGTTATCTCTAATCTAACGACCATGTCCGAAGGAATCTCATCGGCGCGGTCTCGGATTATGGATGCCGACATCGCTACTGAGACGGCAGCCTTGACGCGCAATAACATCTTGCAACAGGCAGGTACGGCGATGTTGGCGCAGGCTAATCAGCAACCGCAGATTGCGTTGCTGTTGTTGGGGAGGTAAAAACTCCACTTCTTAAACCTTAACTCGTTCTGAAATCTCTGTTCCGGTCTGGTTATCCCCACCCGTGTAGTGGGTGGGGATAAACTGAACCGTTGTTGCCCTTAGTTGATTTTATCCTGCCTAGGTGGCGCTATGATACATTTTTCTCAACTACGTTTTACGTTTGCCGATAAGAGAGGTAGTTGCTTTTTTCCTTTCTTGATTTTTCAAGGTTGATTTGTTCCTAGATCAATAGACGAAGGGGGCTGTCAGGGAGTTTGATAAAAGCGATTAGGTTGCAAAATCGATTGAATTGGATGGTTTTGTGGACGGGTTAGGGTTGGCCCGTTAAAATGATCAACTCACCTCCACCCAAGGATGGGAACAGCATTGATTATGTGTATGTGGAATCCTATGAGGAGGGAAGAGAATGGCTTTATCCATTAATACCAACACGTCTGCTTCTGCAGCGATGCGTTACATCAGCCAGTCGACGACGGCGTTGGGAAAGACCTTTGAGCGGTTGGCATCTGGGCAGCGGGTTAAAAGCGCCTCCGACGATGCGGCAGGGTTATCGATCGCGAGCAAGATGGGCGGGCAGATCCGCAGTTTTAACCAAGCTGTCCGTAATAGCAACGATGCCGTGTCGTTGTTGCAGGTGGCGGATGGGGCTCTGTTGGAGACCTCAACTTCGCTGCAGCGTATTCGCGAGCTGACGACTCAGGCTGCCAACGATAGTTACACCTCGACCGACCGGGCTAATATCCAGGTTGAGGTCAACCAACTGATCTCTGAAATTGACCGTATTGCGAAGACGACCAACTTCAATGGTGTTTCACTGTTGGATGGTACTTACTCGGCGGGCAAGAAGATACAGGTCGGGGCCGATTATAACGCGGCCGGTTTGCACGCAGTAACGATCTCGATCCTGAATGCCAAGGCCTCTGGCCTCGGGTTGGCGACAACGGCAGGGGTGGCCAGTATCCTGATCACCGGCAACAGTGCCAGTGGCGTCGCTCAACAGTTGACGAAGATTGACAATGCGGTCAACAGCATTGGCACCATCCGGACCAAGCTAGGTGCGTTGCAGAACCGCTTCCAGGCGGTGATGAACAATCTGACCAACATGTCGGAGGGAATTGCTGCGGCGCAATCGCGCATCATCGATGCCGATATTGCTACAGAGACGGCCAATCTGACGCGCAACGCTATTTTGCAGCAGGCCGGCATGGCGGTGTTGGCCCAGGCCAATCAGCAGCCTTTGTTGGCGCTGCAATTGTTGAAGTAGGTTCTGCCTATTTGGTTCTGATAATTCGCTTTATCGGTGCGGGGCTGCTGCGAGAGCGGGCGTCGCACCGGTGCCATTGACCTGTATGGAGGAAGGGGATGGCTCTTTCAATTCAAACTAATGTTGCGGCTATCTTTGCCCAGAGGCGTTTGGGGCGCTCTAATAGCGCCTTAGATCAGTCTTTCCGCCGCTTGTCTGCTGAGGCGCGTGCGAGCGTGGTAGACGATAGCGGACCGGGTCAGAGCTTGGTGGCCGGCGTTTACGCCGAGATTCGGTTGAGAAATCAGGCTTTGCGTGACATTAACGACGGCCTTTCCATAGCTCATGTGGTCGATGCGGCTACAGCGGACTCGCTTGGTATATTAAATCGATTACGTGAGTTGTTGGTCAGTGGTCAGGAAAAGGGGGAGACCTTCCGCCAGTTGCTTGCCGAGTTGGGGCGTGTTTCTCAGGAGGCCCGTTTCAACGGTATTAACGGTCTGCCACAGTTGGCGGATGGTCTGCAACAGATTGTGGACCATGCTCGGGTTGACATGGCAGGTGAGTCGTTGGGGCGCGATGCCATGGCACAGATCGGTTGGGTCGATGTTGCCGAACTGGGTCTGCAGTCTGCCAACACGGAAATGGAGGCTCCAGAGGAGGATGGCGATACCTTCGTGCAGCGTATCGACGCGGCTCTGTCGCGCATGGCTGAAATACGCCAAAAGATGCAGGAAATACAAAACCGGTTTGAGCGGGTGCTGTCCAGTCTTATGACAGTATCTGAGAACGTTGCCTCGGCCCGTTCTCGTCACGACGACACTGTGGCTGCCGCATCGACGTCGGCAACGGCCCGCTATAGCATCCTCAATCAAATTGGTACCGCTATTCAGGCGCAGGCCAACCAGCCTGCCCAGCTTGTTGTTCAATTATTGGACTGATGCTATATCTGGACTGATGCCGGGGCCACGTAGCCGCGCAATTGCCCTTGGATCACCGGATTGCCGGCGACGATGGCGCCGGAGCGCATAAAGTCGTTTTTTCCCTCAAAGTCGCTGACAATACCGCCCGCTTCGCGTACCAGCAGGGCGCCCGCCGCTATGTCCCAAGAGGCTAGCCCCATTTCCCAAAATGCGTCAAAACGCCCAGCAGCGGTGTAGGCAAGGTCGAGAGCGGCACTACCGGTTCGGCGTATGTCGTGGCACAAGGGCAACAGGGCGTTGAATGCTGCTAGATAGGATGGTAGTTGTTGCGGCTGTCGCACGGGGAATCCGGTACACAGCAGAGCTTGTTGCAGCCGCTCCGTCTTGCTGACTCGCATACGATGATTACCAAGAAAAGCGCCACATCCCCTTTCTGCCACGAACAACTCGCCGCTGACCGGATGATAGACCACGCCGGTCACAACCTCCTGCCCATACATCAAAGCAATTGAAATAGCGAAATGAGGCACACCACGGACAAAATTGGTAGTACCATCAATGGGGTCGATGATCCAACACCACTCTGAGCGTTGCTGGCGTTTGGGCCTGCTCTCCTCCGAAACAATGTCCCACTGCGGATAACCTTTACGCAAATGGAACAAAATTTCCTTCTCAACCAGCCGGTCTGCCTCTGATACCAAGTCAGATCGACCTTTTTCCTCGATTGTGAGGCGATCATGGCGGTCAAACTGCTGCAGAGCAATCGTGCCGGCCTCTCGGGCAGCGCGGATAGCCAAATTAAGTTGGGGAGAAGGAGTCATAACGAAATTACCTGATCCGGTTGAGAGGGCAACATTTGCCGACCGCTACGGTAACGGCAGCAACCATAAACGTCAATGACTATTGTCGCGAGTTGGCCATTCAGTCGCATACGCCTAACCCAAGCTGACATTCGGTTGGCGGTACGGTTGGGATACTGTGGTTGTTGGCTGCTGAAGCCCATACTTAAAGTGATTTGGCATGTATCATGCTTAAAATTTCAAAACAAAAGGTGCCTAAAGGTTAGTCGCGAGCTATGGTGGTGGGAAGGTAGTTTATGGCCATTTCAGACGTCTTGAATTCATCGAAACTTGGACTATTTGCCAGCCAGGGGGCGATGAAGGTTATTTCTCACAATATTGCCAATGTTAACACCAAAGGTTATTCCAGGCAGACAATCTCCCTGGAGGCCAATCCGGGTATTGTTATGTCCGGACTGCAAACATCCAGCGGTGATGGCGTCCAGATTGCCCGTGTTGGTCATCAAGTGGATGATTTACTGGAGAGGCGTCTGCGTATGGGGTCGGGCGATATTGGTCGGCTTGCCGCCCGTGATCGCTTTATGACAGTTATCGAGAATAATTTTAACGAGATTGATGGTGATGGCTTATCCGATCGTTTTAACGCGTTTTTTGATGCAGTTGATGATGCTGTTTCCAATCCGAGCAATCCTGCTGCACGTATCCAGGTAGTGTCTCGGTCACAAGGTTTGGCTAATACTGTCAACCAGATGTCGCGCACATTGGAGGATATTGCCGTTCCGGTTGACCAGGAAATCACTGGGGTAATTGGAGATATCAATACCAAGTTAAGAAGTCTACAGGAAATTAATACCCTTATTGTTCGGCAGAGTGCTGGCAACAGAGGTGGAGATGCGGCATTGGATCTCGCTGACCAGCGTACAGGATTGTTGCAAGAACTAAATGAATTGATTGATATACAATCAATTGAGCAGCCAGACGCTGGTGTGACCATTGTGACGTTGGCTGGCCAGTTGTTGTTAGACCACGATTATGTCGCGCAGTTGGGGCGTGGTCGTGCGAGTAGTGGGGAGATGCCCTCTGCGATTGTTGTCGATGGTAATATTGATGTAGACATAACGACTCAAATTCGCAGTGGGGCGTTGAAGGGGTTATTGGAAGTCCGTGATGAAATTCTTGGAGGAGATCGGGGCTTAATTAGCCAGTTTGAACAACTGACCAGTGAATTTCGTCAGCAGGTCAATGCGGTTTACGCTCAGTCTGTAGGTCATAGCATGAACCAGAGATTGACGGCTACGACCCAAGTCAATCCAGACGTGCCCCTAAGGGATATATTCGGAGCTTCTATCCGGACCGACGAAATTGTTTCTCCAGATGGTGCCGTTGCCCCACGTGAGATTGTGTTTGCCTACGGTTCCGATGTCAATAACCTCAATAGGACCGGGTCACGGACCATATCCATAACGGGTGAGACCACGTTGCGGGGGCTGATTGATGAGATTAATGGCAGTGGCTCGGGTATAACAGCTAGAGAGAACAATGGTCAGTTGGTTATTGATGCCGGGGAGGCAGACCGGTTTGCTGTTTTTTCCGACACCAGTGGCGTCTTGACAGCACTGGGGGTTGGGACACTGTTTTCTGGTAGCAACGCTGCGAATATGGCTGTTAATCCGGAGCTGCTGGTTGAAAAAGGTGGTGACCCGGGGAGACTGGCGACGGCACGGATCAGAACGGATAGCAGCGGCAATGTCCGCTTTGATGATAGCAACAACAGTGGCATGGTCGCATTGGCCGCTTTGCGTAGTCAGAGGATCAATTTGCTTGGAGAGCGAGCAACCTTTGCCTCCCATTATGCGACTCTGGTCAGTCAGGTTGGTTCCATACAGCAACGCAACCAAGATGCGTTGACGACCCAAAGAACAGCGCAGCAATTTTTGTCTGACAACCGAGAGTCAGTTTCCGGCGTTTCCCTTGATGAGGAATTAACGGATATGGTCAAGTTTCAGCGTGCGTTTCAGGCTTCCAGTCGCATGGTCTCTGTGGCGGACGAATTGTTTAAGTCTATCCTATCGATGGGGGTATAGCGATGGTCATGCGCGTCACGCAGGCACTGCTGTTTCAATCCAGTAAAGCTGGCCTACAGCGCCAATTCCAGGAGATCCGCTCTTCCCAGGAGCAATCGCTGTCGGGGCGAAGTGTCAATCGGCCCTCTGATTCACCGGCATCACAGTTTCGTGATTTGGTTGCCGGATCGGAGTTGGCCGGTGTCAAAAGTCTGAAGCGTTCTGCTGACTTTACCGCGCAGAGGACTGATCTCGCCGAGCAACATATCCAGGTTATACACGACCAATTTCTTGATATGCAGGAGTTGGCTTCACAACTAGGTAGCGCACAAAATTATGCTGTTCCTCAAATTTTTACCGCAGCATCACAGCGGGCTCAGGCTGCTTACGAGGAAATTTTGCAGCGAGCTAACCAGGAAATGGATGGTGTTTCCTTGTTTGGCGGCGGGCGTCAAGCGCAGCCGTTTAGTACCGATAATGTCGCGGCAACGGCGATAAGAATGCGGCAGCAGGGTAGGGGGGGCATGGTTGCTACCAGTGGCCTAAATGTTGACGTCAGTGTCGCAACAGCGGCGGTGCCGGCCAGTGTTAAAATTACCTACCATAGTCCAACCAGCATTGATGTCTTTATCGACGGTGAGCGTCAAACACCAGTTGAAAACGGCGAGGGTACCTGGGATATAGGTCGCGGTATTACATTGACACTGCCGAGGCCATCAGAGAAACCGGAAGACGGCGGTGCGTTCACGGATGGGGATCAATTTTTCTTTGAAATTGTTCCGGCTTATAAGGGCGGTGTTGCGGATCGCACCTTGCAAATTGCTGGTGGACAAGAGTTTGCCGGCAATATTACCGGTGCTGAATTGATTGAGGGCAAAGGTCCTTTGGGACGTAACGTCAATTTGTTTGGGGTCGCTGCTGGATTACGCGGGGCCTTGTTGCGCCAAGACGGTGACGAGGTAAACGCTTGGTTGGGGCAAATTTTGGAGGGAGCATCTCAGGCATCAGATTTGCAAGTGGTAACAGGGGTGCGAACCGCCCAGATGGAGGCGATGCGTGACTCACTGGATGCCGATCAGCTGGCGTTGGAGGAATATAAAGCCACAAATGTCAACGTTGATGTGTTTGAGGTGTTTAGTAGAATGGAACAGGCGACGCAGGCTATGCAGTATATGACAGCAACTGAGCGGCAGGTATTAAATACGAGCCTGCTTGATTTTCTTAAATAAACAGGTTTTATCGGCAGGGTTGGGAGAGAATATGGACATTCATGGTACAAGGTTTGGTACGTTAGAGTTTGATGAGACGGAGATAATTCGTCTTGATGAGGGGTTGTTAGGGTTTCCTCTTAGTCGACGTTTTTTGTTGTTCCCCTACGGAGAGAACTCTTCGTTTTTCTGGTTGCAGTCTGTGGATGAGCCGGAGATAGCCTTTATTGTTATCAATCCATTTGACTTTTTCTCGGATCTGGAATTTATCATCCAGGATGCCGACTCTGAGTCAATTATGTTACAACGCAGCGAGGACGTCGAAATTTTCACATTGGTGACCATTCCGGAGGGGCGTCCGGAAGAGATGCGAACCAATTTAGCTGGTCCGGTTATCGTTAACGTCAGCAACCGGCTTGGGCGACAGGTCTTAATCAAAGAGTACTCCCCGCGTCAACCGCTTATTCCCGAGCAGATGCGACGTACGTTTCAGCAGCGTCAAGCGCTAGAAAAGCATTCAGCGCAGACAGCGAATAACCGATAAACCGAGTAAGGGATAGCAGGAGAATTTATTATGCCGCTCTATATTAACACTAATGTCACCTCTCTGAACTCCCAGCGTCAGCTGCTCAAGTCGAGTAACGCTTTGGGAAAGACTTTCGCACGTCTCTCTTCCGGGTTGAGGATCAACTCGGCTAAGGACGATGCAGCGGGTATGGCGATCACCCAGCGCATGACCTCGCAGATTCGTGGTCTCAATCAGGCGGTGCGTAATGCCAACGACGGTATTTCGTTGGCACAGGTGGCGGAAGGGGCCTTGGACGAAAGCACCAATTCGTTGCAGCGCATCCGCGAGTTAGCGGTGCAGGCAGCCAACTCCACCTATGGTGACACCGACCGACTCTATTTGCAGAAAGAGATTGATCAGCTGTTGTCGGAAATGCAGCGCATCTCGCAACAGACCTCATTTAACGGCCAGCTACTGTTGAACGGTGACTATAGAACAGGCAGAAATTTCCAGGTAGGTGTTTTTGCCAGTCACAGGTTGGCTATTTCGATTCATGCCGCCAGTCTTGGGGCGCTGATGAGTGTTCCAGGTGGTTTTGTGGGGCAGATGGATCGTACTACCGGGAGAGTCGTTAACGAGACAGCTGCCGGTACGTCGTGGGGGGGGCATATGTCCAACCTAGGCATTTGTCGGGTGACGACATCTGCTAAGGCTTTAGCGACGATGGACCAGGTCGATAAAGCGCTCGACAGCATCGCTACCATTCGGGCCAATTTGGGCGCCATTCAGAGCCGCTTTGATGCCGTGGTTGCCAATCTGTCGAACATGTCTGAGAATATGTCGGCGTCACGTTCGCGCATCCAAGATGCGGATATCGCTGCCGAGACAGCCGAACTGACGCGTAATGCGATTCTGCAGCAGGCCGGTACAGCCATTTTAGCTCAGGCCAACCAGCAACCACAATTGGCGTTGCAGTTGCTGGGAAGTCGATGACCGGTAACGTTGGCTGATTAGGTAGCCAGGAGGAGATAGCGTGGCAATTGGTAATGTACAGTTTGGTGGCTTGGCAAGCGGGCTACCATCAGACATCGTCGATCAGCTTATGAACGCTGAGAAGGTGCGTTTGACTGGCATGCAAAACCAGCGCACCGGCTATCAGAGAGAACAAAGTGCGATATCGACTCTAAAAGGCAAGTTATTGTCGATGAAGAGTGCCATGACAGCCATGCAGGATACGGCATCGTTTAGGCCGCATACAGCAGCTAGTTCCGATACGGACAAAATGACGGTGACAGCCTCCAGCGAAGCTCGATCTGGGTTTCATAGCGTCAATGTTACTTCTCTTGCTACCTACCAGAGTTACGTATCCCATGCAGGGGTGAGCAGCCAAACGGCGCAATTGGCAAGTGATGGTCAGTTATCGTTCAGCTATAATGGTACCTCTTACGGTGTTGCCCTGGCTGCTGGAGATACCTTGAGCGATGTGGCGCAAAAAATTAACGCTGTCAACTATGGTAATGATCGTAGTAAGGGTGTGGTAGCCAGCGTCATGAATGACGGCAGCAGCTATCGGTTGGTGTTGACAACACGAGATAGCGGCACCAATAACGGTGCATCGCGCATTGTATTGGATGCCAGTAGCTCCATCGATTTTGGTGCTGAAGGGAGCTGGGATGGTAGTACCGGAGGGACAACAGGGTTCGATGAGACGGTTGCTGGAACGGATGCGGCGTTAACCGTTGATGGTATCGCTGTCACCAGTGGTAGCAACACGGTCAATTCAGCAATTCCAGGGGTGACTTTAAGTTTGAAGCAACTTGGGTCGGCCAATATTACCATCGGTAATGATGCCGCTTCTCTGAAAAGTACAGTACAAAATTTTATCAAGAGTTACAACGATGTAGTCGACTACGTCAATACTGAGACCCAGAAAGGTAATTCGCTAGCCCAGGATGCCTCCATGGTGCGTGGGATTATCACCCAGCTGCGTCGTGAGATTAACACTCCCACCAGTGATTTACAACCTCCTTATGGTCAACAAACCCCTTTTGCGACGTTATCGCAACTAGGGATTCGCACCGATAAGGATACCGGCAGGTTGGCAATCAATGATTCTGTATTTGATGCAGCGGCCGCGACCCGTTTTGATGACATTGCTAACTTGTTTACCAACAAACCGGAATCGATTGATGCGGCGGCATTTTCTAGTGCGGGCGGTAAGAGAGGGCTGGCTTACCGGTTATCCGACGTGATGGGCAATTTTACCGCTAGTAGTGGTAGCGTCTTGTCTGGCAAAACCAGTAGCATCGATAGTGGTTTGCGTAGCATTGATGACCGTATTGCCCGTGAACAGACGCGGTTGGATAAGGTTAAGGATAATTTGACCAAAAAATTTGCTAATCTGGAGAAGTTGATGAGTTCAATGAACAACTCAACCAGCTCTTTAACGAGTGCGATCAGTTCTTTGTCCAATAAATAGCAGAGGTGTTTTGGAGCGGAATGATGAAGCAATGGATAGATCCGATGGTAGATGAGGAAAAAGAGGCTGAATTGGTCGTACAGCTTGATCTTTTGATCCAATTGTACGATGGGGCCATTCGTTTTTTGCAGCAAGCGGAGCGGGAATACACGGCCGGTCAGGAGCGAGAGTTTAATCTGCTGCTGGCGCGTAGTCGTATGATTATAGAGGAGCTGCGTAATACGCTGAATATCCAGCACGGTGGTTCATTGGCGCGGCAACTCAATCACTTGTATGGTTTTATGTTGGATAGTTTACATCAGTCAGAATTAACCCACGATGTTCTTTACGCCAGAAATGTGGTGGTCTCCTTGATGGTTTTATTAGAGGGCTGGCGTGGCGCTCGTCCGCAGGTTATGATGGCAGCGTGATAGAAGTGTTATCGTAATAGAAGTGCAAGAAATGGAGTGACGCATGTCTTATGGATTGGCGAGTTATAAAACTTCTAAGACCACTACCGCTTCACGGGAAGATTTGGTAATTATGCTCTACGAAGGAGCAATTCGTTTTCTGGAGAAGTCAATCCTGGAGAATGACGCCGGTAATCTGCAACCTCATAAAGAATTTCTTCGGCGGGGGTTGGCGATCATAAGTGAGTTGCAAAACACACTAGATTTTCAAAAAGGTGGCGATTTGGCCATTCAGCTATTTGAGTTGTACGGATTTATGTTGGATCGTCTGACGCAAGCTAATATTACGCGTGATAACAGCTGTATTCGTGATGTGATTAATCAATTGAATATCCTATTGGATGGGTGGCGTGTGGCCGTTAAAAAATATCGTGCTGAACAGGTGGTCTCTCTCCAAGAACAGATGGATGCTACTGCCGTCGCGGTGGTAGGTGGGCGTCGGGGATAACGGTCATGATAGAGGCCATTGTGGTGCGGATGGAAGAATTGTTGGATGAGATCATGATGGTCGATGAAATGGAGGGGGATCGCATCGGTCAGTTGGCGCGTAGCTGGGAAGAGGTTGTATTGATGCTTGACATCGGTTGCTCATCCGATCAGTATCCTGACGACCAGGTACGAAAGCGGGTCGTTCTAGATCAACTGGAGGGGCTGTCGCGGCGTATTCCTGTGGCTATATCTCGTTTGGCGCATGCCCATTCAAGCGTTGCCCAACAGCTGTTTGCCGAAAATAGACGGATGCTCTCGTTGCGTGGCTATGCTCCTCAACGAGAAATGGTCTTGCGTCATTATATCTAAGTGGCTTAGTAGTCGATGCAAAAGCGGCGGCAGCCACGTCGTCACTATCCTCCCTGTGTGGCCTGCAAAGAAGAACACCTTTCGTTCAGCTGGGTTTGTCGGCAGTGTCAGCTATCCATGTGTCAGCGGTGTATGGAAGAGAATTTATGGGGAATGAGCTGTAATCGGCTCACTTGGATCTGTCCAGATTGTGGCGCTGAGAATGAATTTGCCAATCGATAGGAGCGGGACAATCGATGCGTTTTTCTTCTGCGGTGCGTCTGTCGATGGTCCTGTTGTTGTTACTACTGTTACTGTTATTGTTGGCGCTGTTCATTCAGTTCAGCAATGCCCTTCTTGATCTATGGGAGCGGTTACGTACCGCACCGGAATGGTTTTTCTTCCTTTACTGGGGTATTTTAGCTTCAGTAGCCGTTATTGGAGTGGTGTGGGTGTGGCGTGTGGTTGCTGCATCTGCTTTCAGACCGCGACAATCCTATTTGTCTGATCATAAAAACGGCCTTGCTAACGTTCCCATCGACGAACGAATGGTGGCGGAACGCATTGATCGTAACCAGCGTTTGGGTGCCAGCACCGCTGTGGCACGGCAAGAGCTGGATCTTTTGCAGCAACGGCGTGATTCCGGGGATGTCCATATCGCTTTGTTTGGTGAAGTGAATGCCGGCAAAAGTACGCTGATGTGTGCTTTGTTACCGAACGCTAATACCGCCATCAGTCCGGTGGCTGGGACCACACGCGAGATGGTCCAACGCGTTTGGGTCGATACCGCTGGCCACCGATTTATCCTGACCGATCTTCCCGGCTGCAACGAGGTTTATGACCATCTTGCCGAGGGGGCGCGCGAAGAGGCCCTGCGTGCCCATTTGGTGGTCTATCTGTGCGATGGCGATCTAACCCGGGTGCAGATACAGGAATTGCAACAGCTGGCGATGTTGGGAAAACCGTTACTGGTCGGTCTCAACAAAATGGATCGTTACAGTGATGAGGAGCTGCTACTGTTGCTCCAGCGAATCAGAGAGAGAATCGCCGCCGTTAATAGCAAGCACCCAATTGAGCTGGTAAGTCTGTCTGCAGGGGGGTGGCAAGAGGTCATTCGGGTTCATGCCGATGGTCGTGAGGAGCCGATACAACGACCGCTACCGCCGCAGCTGGAGCAATTTTATGCGGCAGTCCGGCGCATCATTAAAGATGATGCGCCTGTGCTTGAGGCATTGCGTGACCAAGCAGTGTTGACCTTGGCGGCACGTAAGTTGGATCAGAGCCTCAGCCAGCATCGACGCCAAAAAGCAGACAGCATTGTTCTCAGTTATACCCGTAAAGCTGTTGTTGGGGCTCTGGCAGCGCTGACGCCCGGTATGGATTTACTCATCCAGGGGGTGTTAGCAGTGAGCATGGTCAAGGAGCTGTGTTCCCTGTATGAGGTAAAGGTATCACGGGTGGAGATTGACCGGCTCTTGCGACAAAGTGACCGATTGAAGGGGCGATCCTTGCCTTTGGTGCTAGCCGTGGCAGGTAATCTGCTCAAGTCGTTCCCTGGAGCGGGAACGATGGCGGGTGGGGTGCTGCACGCGGTGGCTTATGGTCTGTTATTTGACTCGTTGGGTCGTGCCCTAATCGGTACCTTGGAAGAGCGAGGGGCACTGCTTATCAACCCGACTTTACATCGATTTGAAACCAGTTTAGCAGATGATCTCGATGGACGGTTGCAACGCTTGTTGAAATTGGCGCTGGGACAGAGTTCAGAACGGAGGTCGGATGCGTAATTGGATCGAAGAGAGCAAAGAGTTATGGTCCAAAACGAAGATTCTCGTAACCAAGGAAAAATGGCTCAATGACCTAGTTCTGTCACAAAAAGTCTGGCTGGGCAAGTGGTCTCCTCCAACCGCCACCGGAACGACCGCCGATGATGATGCGACAGTTGATCTACCTAGCGATGGTGGCCAAAGTCATCTTGGTTTGGCACAGCGTAGCCTCAGTGATATCTTGTCCGACTCCACCATACCGACCCATCTGCGTGACGATTTATTGCAGGAATATCGACAAATTGAGCTACTGTTGGACAAAATTGACCAAGGGCATATTCACATCGTTGTTTTTGGTCGGGTTGGCGTCGGTAAATCGGCGCTACTCAACGCGTTATTGGCAGAAAACCGCTTTTCTGCCAGCCCACTGCACGGGGAGACGCGTCAGACCGGCAAAGCATTGTGGCGTGATGCCGGACTGGAAGGGGTATTCCTGATCGATACCCCGGGTATCGATGACTGGGATGGTGAAGCGTTAGAGCAGCTGGCGCAAGAGGCGGCTCATCTGGGAGATATGGTATTATTCGTGGTCGATGGTGACTTGACCGACACCGAGTTTCAGGCGCTACACCGTCTCAAGGGCGAACTGCACCGACCGGTGCTCCTGGCATTCAACAAAATGGATCGTTATACTGGCGCGGAACGGCAGTTGGTGGTGCAGTCATTGACGGAACGAGTTGCCGGCCTGATCGACGCCGAGTCGATTGTGCTGTGTGCGGCGTCACCAGGCCCGCGTATTTATTTAGAGTCAGATGATCGTGGTCGTGAGCGCGAAGTGCGGCGGCGGCCGCCAGCGGACGTGGCTGAGTTGCGCTCGTTGTTACAAAGAATTGTGGCGACTGAGGGCAAGACCTTGGCCGCCCTGAATGCCACCTTCCATGCCGGGCAGTTGTCGGACCGGTTAGCGGCCACGATGGCCAGTTATCATCGTGTTGCCGCTGAAAAGGTGATTCATGCTTATTGTTTAGGTAAAGGGGTTGCTGTGGCGGTTAACCCGGTACCGGTGGCCGATTTGTTGGTGGTGGTAGCTGATGCGGCTATGATTATCACCTTGGGGCGTGTTTACGGCTTGAAAATGAACACCAATGAGGCGGGCGATTTGGTCCGTACCATCATGACACAAACGCTACTTATTTTGGGTACGGTATGGCTGACCCAGTTGGCGGCCTCAGCACTGAAAGGGGTGAGCTTTGGTGTGTCAACGCTGCTGACGGCTGGTACCCAGGGGGCGGTGGCCTATTATGGCACTTACGTGGTAGGTCGGGCGGCTGAGCGTTATTTAGCTCAAGGACGCTCCTGGGGTCCCGGTGGACCGAAGCAGGTGGTACGCGAGATTTTGGACACGCTTGACCGAGACTCAATGTTGGCCCAGGCGCGTCAAGAGATTTTATTGCGGCTACGCCGCCACAGTGTGGAGTAGGAGAGATGATGACCGAAGCTGTTCGACTCGACAAATGGCTATGGGCGGCGCGGTTTTTTAAGACCAGGGCTTTGGCCGTCGAGGCCATTGAGGGTGGTAAGGTCCATATCGATGGGATCAAACCCAGACCGAGTCGGTTGGTACGCATCGGTGACCAACTGATCATTCGTCGTGAGAGTGAGCTGTTCGATGTCTCTGTCACTGGCTTGGATGAACGGCGCGGCCCAGCGAGCGTGGCGGTGACCCTCTACCAGGAGAGCGATGCCAGTCGTCAGGCGAGACAACAACAACAGGATGCCTATCGGTCGGGGCTGTTGTCTCGACCGGTAGCGGGTGGCCGTCCTACCAAGAAAGATCGACGCGATTGGCAGCGGCAGCAGGAGCAAATATGAGTATCAGCGCTATAGAAACTGAGAAAGATGAATATGATGGCCCATGGAAGGATATTATCGAAACCTACTTCGAGGATTTTATCGCTTTTTACATGCCAGAAGCCCACAAGCAAATAGACTGGTCTCGGTACTATGAATTTCTCGATAAAGAAATGGAGCGGATTATACGGAAATCAGCTGTTGGTAAGAGGATTTTGGATAAGCTCGTTAAAGTGTGGCTCAAGAATGGTAACGATATCCAAATTTTGATTCATATAGAGGTATATGGTAATAGAAAGACAAACGTTGCTGAGATAATGTATCAATACATGAGCTATTCCTATCTTCGTTATCATCAATTGATAACAGGATTGGCTATTTTGGCTGATGACGACGAGAGTTGGCAACCAAGTCCTGAGTTTGGTTACAGCCTGTTTGGTACCAAATTATCGTATCAATTTAACTTGATCAAGTTGTTGGACTATCTGAAAGATGCTGACGCCTTGGAACAGATGGATAATCCTTTCGCAGTGGTCACTTTAGCACAGCTGAAGGCAAAAGAGACACGACTTGATCCTCAATTGCGCTATCAAGCAAAGTGGC
>JADGCM010000194.1 GCA_015228995.1 Magnetococcales bacterium | reverse complement strand
GCCAATGTCAAGGTCTATACCGGTGCCTCTATCCGCCGTACTTCGGGCCAGCCGGGGCTGTTCGATGTGGTCATCGCTGCTGCCTCGGGTGAGGTGACCGAGCGGGTGGGTGCTATTGTGCTGGCCACCGGTTATAATCCGTACGATGCCAATCGGTTGAGCCATCTTGGTTACGGCAGCTCTCCGGATGTCATTACCAGTATCGAATTTGAGGAGATGGCTAAAGCGGGCCAGATCGTGCGCAAATCAGACGGCAAACCGGCCAAACGGGTGGCTTTTTCCCTGTGCGCGGGTCAACGTGATGCCAACCATCTCGAGTATTGTTCCGGAGCCTGTTGTATCTATTCGCTCAAGCAGGCCCTTTATGTCAAAGAGGCTTATGCTGACGCCTCGGCTTATATCCTGTTTCAGGAGATTCGTACCCCTGGTCAGATGGAAGACTTCTATCGCAAGGTACAGGATGAGGGTGGGATATTCATCAAGGCGGATATTCAGCAGGTGCGTGCTGGTCAGGATGGGCTGACGCTCAACATCAAAGACAAGTTGTTGCGTAGCGACGAGAGCCTAGAGGTGGATCTGTTGGTGTTGGCTACCGGTATGGTGCCCAATATCGATACCTACAACCCCAACGACCCCTCTCCGGTGGGGCAGGATACCACCGAGCTTCAGGCTCGTTCGGTGCTTAATCTCGATTATCGCCAAGGGCTCAGTCTTCCCAGTCTCAAGTGGGGCTTCCCTGATTCGCATTTTATCTGCTTCCCGTACGAGACCCGGCGGACCGGTATTTATGCCGCTGGCCCGGTGCGGCGGCCGATGGGTGTGGCAGCAGCTACCACCGATGCTGTTGGAGCGGCGCTCAAAGCCATCCAGGTGGTTGAATCGGTGGCGATTGGTGCAGCAGTACATCCACGTTCGGGGGATCTCTCTTATCCGTCATTTCGGCGTGAGGGCTGTACTCAGTGCAAACGCTGCACGGAAGAGTGTCCTTACGGGGCCATCAACGAGGATGAGAAAGGTAATCCGCTTTTCAACCCGACTCGTTGCCGTCGTTGTGGGACTTGTATGGGCGCTTGCCCACAGAAAATCATCTCTTTTGCCAATTATTCGGTGGACATGATTGGTTCGATGCTCAAAGAGGTCGATGTTCCTGATGCAGATGCCGAGAAACCGCGAGTATTGGTGCTGTTGTGTGAGAACGATGCCTATCCGGCTCTTGATGCCGCTTGTCACAATCGGCGTCATATTAGCCCTTATGTCCGGTTCATCCCGTTACGTTGTATGGGGTCGATGAGCTTGGTGTGGATCGTCGATGCCATGAACAGTGGTTATGATGGTGTCCTATTGCTTGGCTGCCGCCATGGCGACGATTATCAGTGTCATAACGTCCGTGGTTCGGCATTGGCAGAGACGCGCCTGAGTAAAATTTCGGAGACATTGAGCCGGATGCAGTTGGAACCTGATCGGGTCAAGATGGTAGAGGTCAACATCATGGATGCGGACACGCTGCCCGACACGATCAACAATTTTGTTGCTGCGGTGCAGCAACTGGAACCGAACCCGTACAAGGGATTTTAACTGGGGCGGCGTTCAATTCGACAGGAGAGTTTATCATGGCATCTTACAATTTGTCTTTTGCCAAAGAGGTCTATGAGAATGTCGAGGAGGGGCACTGGATCAAGATGTGCATGCAGTGCGGCGTCTGTTCCGGTTCCTGCCCGCTTGGTCCTCATTGGGAGTTCGGTCCGCGACAGATATTCCAGATGGTGCGTGCTGGCAAGGAGGAACAACTTCTGAGAAGTAGCTCGATGTGGATGTGTACCTCGTGTTATAACTGCATTGTGCGCTGCCCACGTCATCTGCCGATCACCCACATTGTCCATGGTTTGGCGCGTTATTCGATCGTTAAGGGCTATACCGATCCCCAACAGGTCACGGCTCGGTTTGCTGGGGGGATTTTCTGGAACAACATTGTCAGCACCGGTCGTGTTTGCGAGGCCTCTCTGTCAATGACGCTCTATTTTGCCGATGGTATGGCGCAGGGCGTTAATAATGTTCTGGAAATGAAAAATGTGGCTTGGGGCATGTTGAAGACCAAGAGGCTCAATCCTCTGCCATTTCGTGGTAAAATTAAGGGCTACGAGGGCTTCAGGAAGATGATGGACAAGGCGGAAGAGCTGGAAATGGAGGGGATCGAGGCATGAGTAACGAATACACTTTCTATCCTGGTTGTAGCTCGGAAAAGATGGCCTCCGCAGCCAATATGGAGAACTCGGTTCACGCTATGTGCCATATGGTTGGCATCCAATTGCGTGAGATTGAGGACTGGAACTGCTGTAGTGCCTCTATTGGTTATGCCGGCGGTGGGCAATTACCGCGTATGGCCCTGTCAGCACGCAACTTTGCTTTAGCCAAACAGCAACAAGGCGATAAAGATATCGTGGCCAGTTGTGCTGCTTGTTGGTTGGCATTGCGTGAGACCAACGAGCGCATTCACAGTGACGCCAAGGTCAAGCAACAGCTCAATGTGGCGTTGGGCGAGGCGGGTTTGTCATACCAGGGCGATCTCAAAATACGCCATCTGGTTGAGGTTCTGATTGAGGACGTTGGCTTTGACAAGCTGCGTTCTCTGGTCAAAAAGCCACTGAAGGGGGTGCGGATAGCCGGTTACGTTGGTTGCCAGACCAACCGGCCTTTTGGGGTCGCTGGTGATAATTACGAAAATCCACGCTATCTGGACCAGATGATTGAGGCGGTCGGAGCGACAGCGGTGCCGTTTGCCAAGAAGGTGGCTTGTTGTGGTGGCGCCTTAGCGTTTTCAGAGAACGAGAAGTCATGTGCTCTGATTAAGGATATTCTACAATGTGCTGTGGACAACAAGGCCGACGTCATCGTGACCCCGTGTCCGGTGTGTCAGCTGAATGTTGAAGTCTATCAGGAAAAAATCAATAAACTCTACGGCACCCAGTTCAATATACCGGTGGTCTATTATTCGCAGCTGTTTGTGTTGGCCTGGGGCGGCAGTTGGGAGCAGGCGGCATTGAACCAGCAAGTGATTCCGGCAGAGCCGCTGCGTAAATTTGCCTAGTGATTATTGACTGAAGTTTCACGGTTTGTGAGTTTTTCACACTAGGCAACCAGCCTGAGCAGTA
>JADGCM010000193.1 GCA_015228995.1 Magnetococcales bacterium | reverse complement strand
CTGCCGTATGGTCTGCACCGCCGCCTTAATCTCATCCAAGGTGGCCATACCGGTTGACAAGATCACTGGTTGGCCCGTGGCCGCCACTTGCTCAATCAGCGGTACATCAATGGCCTCAAAAGAGGCTATTTTGTAGGCTGGTGCCTTGAGCTGCTGTAAAAATTCCACCGATGTCGGATCAAATGGGGTGGAAAAAACAGTGATGCCCAACTCACGCCCTTTGGCAAACAGGGCCGGATGCCACGACCAGGGGGTATGCGCCTGCTGATAGAGCTGATACAGGCTGCGGCCATGCCACAAGCCACCCTGGATGGTGAACTCGGCACTGTCATGGTCGATGGTCAGGGTATCGGCGGTGTAGGTTTGCAGCTTGACTGCATCGGCACCGGCCTCCTTGGCGGCAGCAACCAAGGCCAGGGCCCGCTCTAAATCACCGTTATGATTGCCGGAAAGTTCGGCAATGATGTAGGGAGGTTGACTGGGACCAATCAAACGACCATCGATCACGATAGGCAATAGCATGTTATAATATCCGTGAATGCTAGCTGGTATGGGGCAACAAAGCAAATAAGCGCAAGCCCAGACGATAGCCATCGTTACGCTCGCGACAGAACATAACAAGGCAGGAAAAGGTCTCAATGCCGTTTAGGCTGTCCACCTCAAGCAGCAAATAACTGCTGGCGGGCACCGGCCGCTTGATAAACACCCCAAACCCTTTGGAACCCAAATCGATCAGCTCCACCGGAATGCGTTCGTTGTCGATAATAACGGTCCCCTGGACATCGGTGCGAAAACGCGGATTGTGGCGCTTTTCATAACAGGTATCCTCCGCTCCCGGATGGTCATCACTATGCTGCTGTTGTTGCGTGCGCTGCACCCGGGTAATTTCGGTCATGATTTTTTCACCCGCATCGAACAACAAATCCACCACTTCGCGGCGAACATCCCCCTCTTCAGCCCGCATCACCAGCCGACGCACCTCTTCAAACAGCTCAAATTCGTTGCGGATGGGACAACTGCTCATGGGCCAGACTCCTCCAGATAGACACGCTGGAGAAAAGAGGCCAGCGACTGCCGGAAAATGGGGGTATCGATCAGAAAGGTATCGTGGCCATGGGGCGATGATATCTCCTGAAATGAAACATTTTTTTCGTTCCAGTGCAATATTTTAACCATCTCTTTTGAGCGTGAGGTATCGAAACGCCAATCGGTGTCGAAACTCATCACCAGAAAACGGGCCTGAACCGGTCCCAAACGGCGTGCCGTTGTTTCTGGATCGGGAAATGGATCGAAGTAGTCCATGGCCTTGGTGATATAAAGGTAGGTATTGGCATCAAAGCGGTCCACAAACGAAGAGCCCTGGTGATGCAGATAGCTCTCAATAGCGAAATCAGCCTCGAAGCCATAAGAAAAGCTGTCACGGTCCTGCAACCGACGACCAAACTTCTCGTGCAGCCCCTGTTCGGACATGTAGGTAATATGGGCCATCATCCGTGCCAAGGCCAGACCATTGTTCGGTTTTTCACCTTCGTAGTGGTCGCCATTATTAAAATGGGGGTCCATCATGATCGCTTGGCGGGCCACGGCATTAAAGGCGATATTTTGCGCCGACAGCCGCAGCGTTGAACCGATAATAACGCTGGAGGCAACCAAATCTGGGTAGTCCAGGGCCCATTGCAAGGCCATCATCCCCCCCATGGAACCACCGGCAACGGCCATCAAGCGCGGAATCTCCAGATGATCAATGAGGCTTTTCTGCACCCGCACCATGTCCGCCAGAGTGATCATCGGAAAACGCAATCCATACGGCCTACCAGTGGCTGGGTTGATACTAGAGGGGCCAGTGGTACCGTTACACCCCCCTAAATTATTGCTGGATATGATAAAATAGCGGTCGGTATCGAACGGCTTCCCCGGACCGATATAACTATCCCACCAACCTGGTTTCTTGTCGTCGGCATGGTGTTTGCCAGCGGCGTGGGCGTTACCTGATAGGGCATGACAGATCAGAATGGCATTAGATCGATCCGCATTGAGCTGGCCATAAGTTTCATAAGCCACCCGTACTGGTGCCAAAGAAGCGCCGCTATCCAAAGCCAGCGGTACACCCTGACCAAACAAATCGATGTAGTGCGTTGTCACAATCCCAACCGAGCCACCACTCATGACGCTATTCCTTCCCAGGCCAGTTCTATCTGTTCCGGCGCACCGGCCAAGTGAAACACCAGTGCCCCGACACAATCATCAAAACCACCCGACGCCACCGGGGTTGCCGTCACTTGGTAAAGTATATGGAACGCCTCTACCTCGGTCACCACCGTGGCACAACCGGCCGGAATGGGCAGGTAACCGACCGGCGTTCCCATCACCCGATCCACCCGATCATGACCCAGTTTGCCACAAGCTGCCAACACCGATGGGATTTGCTTCCGCAACGACACCGGGACGATCAACTCACCGCCTCGCGCCATTAAAATAGCCCAGGCAGCACCGATGGTACCACCGGTGGGGGAACCCAACAAGATGGCGGTATGACCCATCGAATCGATCGCATTGGCCCCCTTGATGTAGACATCACCCCCCTTAAACTGGGCCAGCAGTGGCCCCGGCCAACCACGCGACACCACCCCATCTTGCAGCAGATAAGCCCCGGGACCTCGCTGTTGAGCATTGGTTTCTCCCAATTGCCCGTGCTGGATGCAGCCGATGGCAAAGCTGTCGCGCCCCGGGTCTTCTCCCAACAGGCAACGCACCACGTGGCGGGTGGTGCTCCCCCCCACAATAACCATGCACCCCTGCTGCCGATGCTGCCGCACTTGCGGTAGCGCCGCCACCGCCTGACCAATTAATGCCGCCGACTGTTCCGGCTTCAACACCACCAACGCTGTGGTCATTCGATCACCTTGTTTGCAAACCTGTGTTAAGCCCTCCCCTCTTCTCCATCCAAGCAAAGGGAGTTTGGGCCCTCAATGGGGCATAGCGAAGCGTATCAGGGTATAGATTGACCCGAGTTGCAGCAGGAAGAAGCCGGCCATCCACTGGATGATGCCTGATTTGATATTGGCGATATCGCGCTGCATTTCGATTTTGGCTGTTTCGATATCGCGTTTGAGTTCGGCTTTAGTGGCCTCTAACTTGATCTCAAGCTCTTTTTTGGTG
>JADGCM010000192.1 GCA_015228995.1 Magnetococcales bacterium | reverse complement strand
ATAGCCTTGTTGAGTCCACCGGCATAGCCGGTGGCTTACCTGTTTTTAGTTATGGAGTAGTTGCGGATCCGTGTCCTATTGGTAGAAGATAATGAGACCAACCAAGAGATCGCGCTGGCCTTGCTAACCGATGTCGGCTGTGTCGTTGATCTCGCGGCCAATGGCGCTTTAGCGGTTGCAAAGTTGGAACAAACCAGTTATGACATCGTTTTGATGGATATGCAGATGCCAGTCATGGATGGCATTACCGCCACGGTGGCCATTCGCCAACTGCCGCAATGTGTCACCCTGCCGATCCTTGCTATGACCGCCAATGCGATGCACGCTGATCGAGAACGCTGCCTAGCGGCCGGCATGAGCGACTATATTGCCAAGCCCATTGAACCGAGCGACCTGTGGTCTAAGATGGTCCAATGGATTCCACCGAAATTACCGGGTGTCGATCTAGTGGCTGGACTACGCCACTTGGCCGGCAATAAAAAGCTCTATCGGCAAGCCCTGAACAGCTTTCTTCAGAATCAATCTGATATCGTGCTGACGTTGCAACGACTGTTTGACCAAGGGGAGATTACCACCGCCGAACGTCGCATCCACACGCTGAAAGGACTTGCCGGTACAATAGGGGCAACAGATATAGAGCGCTTGGCACGGCAACTAGAGACAACCTTGCAGCAAGAGGGAGCAAAAAAGTCAGCCGCCTTGCTGAACGAACTGGACACGTATATGACACCGCTGCTGCTGGGGATAGCCGGGTTATTGGCATCTGAAAAAGAGACTCAACAGATGGTTACCAGCGCCACCATAATGACGGTACCGCCCGTGGCCGTCGATCTGTTAGCTAAGCTGGAACTAGCCCTGCAAAGCCGCCAAGCCCAGCAGAGTCGGTTGTTGTTGGAGGAACTGGAACAACTGGTACTACCGATTGCGTTGGCAGAGATCCTATCGCGTCTGGCAGCTCAAATCCGCAGATACCGTTTCAAGGAGGCCCAACAAAGTCTGCAAGAGATGTTGCATCAGTGTGGCAAACCGGAGATTGACCAGCCTGTCGCCCAGAGATGAAACTTGAAATCTTATGCTATCGGTCGTGGTCGCGTGCCCTGTAACAAGCCGGTCAACTGGCCGCAGGCGGCTTCAATGTCGGCGCCGCGACGATCACGAATGACCGTTACATAACCGGCCTGGTGAAGGATGTGCTGAAAGTTTTCTACCCGTTGTGGTGTTGCGGGCGCAAACGGCGTCCCTGACCAAGGATTGAACAAAATAAGATTGATCTTTGAAGGGATAGCCGTCAAATAGCGCGCCACTTGGCGGGCGTCGTCGTCGGTATCGTTGATGCCATCCAGCAACACATATTCCCAAGTAATGCGTCGGCCGTGTTTAAGGGGGTATTGCTGCAACGCCTGTTTCAGCGTCGCTAAGTTATATTTGCGATTGAGCGGCACCAATTGATCACGCAATTCATCACGCGCCGCATGTAATGAGATGGCTAAATTGACCCCTAGCTCACGGCCAGCCTGGAGCAGGCGCGGCACCACACCGGCCGTCGACAGAGTGATTTTGCGTGAGCCAATGGCAATGCCGTTGCCGTCCAATAGGATCTGTACGGCCTTGGCCACGGCGTTGTAGTTATAGAGCGGCTCCCCCATTCCCATTAAGACCACGTTGGTGACGCGATGCGGGGAGCCACAGCGCACCAACTCGCTGCGTACCAACAGCACTTGATCGACGATCTCGGCCGTCTTTAAATTGCGCGCTAGGCCTTGCGTTCCGGTATGGCAGAACGGGCAGGTGAGGGTACAACCCGCCTGTGAGGAGATGCAGAGCGTGCCCCGCCCCTCCTCCGGGATCAATACCGTTTCGATGGTCTGGCCATCAGCCAGGGTGAGCAACCATTTTTGGGTGCCATCGACCGATAAGCGATGGGCAGCAATCTGCGGTCGCAACGGCGCACATATATCGTTCAGCCGGGTACGCAAGGCCAAGGATAGATCGCTCATGGCGTCGATCTCTTCGGCTAACCGCACATGCAGCCACGACCATAGCTGGCGGGCACGATAAGGCTTCTCGCCCCAGCTGCACACCAACTCGGTCAGTTGCTGCTGGGTCAGACCACTCAGGGACAGCTTGGGCTCATTCGACTCTGGCACAGAGGTCCAATCGAGCAAAGAAAAAGGCGATCTCTAAGGCAGCATTCTCCAGTGAGTCCGATCCATGTACAGCGTTGGCCTCAATAGAGGTGGCAAAGTCAGCACGGATGGTACCAGGAGCGGCCTCTTTCGGGTTGGTGGCCCCCATGACCTCGCGATGGCGCCGTACCGCATCTTCTCCCTCCAGCACTTGCACCTGAATGGGCCCAGAACTCATGTAATTCGCCAAATCATTAAAGAATTTCTTACCGCGATGCACCTCGTAGAAGGCCTCCGCCTGTTGGCGGGATAGATGGAGCATGCGGGCAGCAACAATGCGCAAGCCAGCCGACTCGAAACGGGCATAGATGGCACCGATGACATTTTTAGCAACGGCATCGGGTTTGATAATCGATAACGTACGTTCAATGGCCATTGTTATGGGATTCCTCAATGTTATGTGATACGAGACACCACTCACCTGGGGGTGAGGGGGAAGGCTGGAGACTAGCAACAGCATCGCGACAGAGCAAGGTTAAATCGCCAGCCCGACAGCTGCCGACAAATGGCTGGCAGCCACTCATCCTATCGTGTATAATAAATGCGGATTGGTGTGGTATGGCTACATGGGAGAGCGATTGCGGTAACGATGATTACACATATTATCAGGGTGTTGCGCTATAAAGGGGCGGCTGTATTGGCAACAGCCATCTATCGTGGCTTAAAAATTCTTTGGTTTCGCTATGTGCTGAAGCGCCACCATATAGCATGCCAAGTGCATGACTATCACATGCTGCTTGATGTCACCGATCAAGGGCTGTCACGGACATTGCTGTTGTTTGGTACCCGAGAACTGGACCATAAAATCATCCTAGAGCGGGTGCTGAAACCGGGCATGGCTGTGCTCGACATTGGAGCCAATCTTGGCTACTACGCCTTGATGGAACACCGCTTGATTGGTCCATTGGGGCGGCTGGTTGCCATTGAGCCCTCACCCAGCAACCAAGAAATATTGAAAATGAATCTCGACTTAAAC
>JADGCM010000191.1 GCA_015228995.1 Magnetococcales bacterium | reverse complement strand
ATGAGTATTTATGGTGTGACTTGAATGTTATAGCCTGTTCGTGAAAATGAAAAAATGGCGTCAACAACTGCTGAATGTCAAAAAAAATAATAATTATTATTTTTATCTATTTAGATATTTATGATATTCTGATAATATAATATTATGTACTACTAATATATGATTTAGATCAATTTTTTTATTTGATTTTTTTCGAGATATGATTAATAGTTGCGCGCATGTTGCATCCGTGATTGTTTTATAATTAATTAAATATAGTTTGTATAATGCAGAGTGGTATTCGATAATTCTGTAACATAGGAAGCGGTGGAATCGATGTCAGTCTCTACCAATTACATATCGGACGACCCGCGCGACATCGGCTGGGTGCGTCAGAATGTACCCTGCCAAACAGCTTGTCCTGCTGGGACGAATGTACCGGCCTACATCCGCATGATTTCTGAAGGTCAGCACGGTCGTTCCTACGAGATCAACCGTGAAGCCAATGTCCTGCCTGGCGTATTGGGGCGCATCTGTTCGCGTCCTTGCGAAAGTGCCTGTCGTCATGGCTGGGCTGGCAATGGTGAACCAGTGGCCATCTGCCATCTCAAACGGGTAGCGGCTGATTTCAAAGATGTCGGTCATCGCATCACCGAGCGGCTTTACGCTCCTACCGGTAAGCGGGTAGCGGTTATCGGTGCCGGTCCGGCCGGCATTGCTGCTGCTCATGACCTGTCGTTGCTAGGGCACGATGTGGTCATCTTCGAGCGGGAGGAGCAGCCGGGGGGCATGTTGCGCTACGGTATTCCCGAGTTCCGCCTACCGCGCAACATCCTTGACGTCGAGCTGCACAATGCTCTGCGTCTCGGTGTTTCCCTGCGCACCGGGGTAGCCATCGGTACCAAAAAGGGGGACATGCGCATGTCGGCCCTGCTGGCAGAATTTGACGCCGTGTTGCTCAGCACCGGTTGTATGGCACCCATTCGATTACCTCTGCGTGGTGTCTCCCCCCAGGATGACGACCCCGTGCGGATGGTCCAGGATGCTGAGTACGGGCTCGATTTTCTGCTCGATATTCACCGTGGTGAGAACAAGCGGGTTGGTCATCGGGTGGCCATCATTGGTAATGGTTTCACGGCCTTGGACTGTGCCCGTATGGCGCGCCGCCTCGGCGCTGAGGTCACCATCCACATTCGTACCACCGAGGACGATTCGCCGGTCACAGCCGAGGAGCTGTTCGAGGCCAAGCGCGAGGGGATCCGCATCAAGGGTCTGCGTACCGCGGTTGCCCTGCAGGTCGATGAACATGGGCGACTGACCGGCGTCGAGTTCGTTCAGAACCGCTTGGGAGGGTGGTTCCCTAACGGTCGCCGCCAACCGCTGGCCATTGACGGTTCGGAGTTTGCTGAGCCTTACGATACCGTCATTGCCGCGATTGGTCAGCAGACCGTCAACGACTTTCTTGATGTTCGGGTGGAGTTGAACCGCAACCAGCTGGTGCGTATTGGCAACAATGGCATGACTTCGGTCAATGGCCTGTTTGCTGCCGGGGACTACGTCAATGGCCCTGCTACGGCTGTGGCAGCTATTGGGCACGGCCGTCATATAGCGGCCCAGATTGATCACTGGTTGGTGGGGCGTACCCGCTCCCAGCAGGTGCGTATCGAACCGGTGACTCAGCCATTGCGCGAGCGTTCGTCCGATTTTATTGTTCGTCAGCACATGCCAACGGTGCCTTTGACCAATCGGCTCAAACCAGCTACCCGTGAGGTGGAAACCGGTTTTAATCACGATTTGGCTGTTGAAGAGGCCAAGCGCTGTTACCTGTGCAACCTGCGTTACCAGATCAACGTTGACCGCTGCATTTACTGTCGTGCCTGTATTGAGGTGGCGCCACGCAACTGCATCAAGCTGGTTCATGATATCGACATCAAGAGCGATGGCAGCTATGGTGCCCTGAAGGAAACCCGGGAATGGAATCAGGTAGCAGCCATCTGGATCGATAACAACGAGTGCATTCGTTGTGGCGCCTGTTACCGTGTCTGTCCGGTCTCCTGTATCTCCATTACCCGCAATGAACTTGTTACCGTGGATGCCTGAGCCATGAGCAGACTATCGTCACCGCATTATGTCATCATTGGTAGTGGTGTGGCAGGGAACCACGCTGCCGAGCTGTTACGCGATAACAGCCCCGACAGCCGCATCACCATCATTACCAACAATCAGCTGTTGTTTTACAACCGCTATCTACTGCCGCGCATTTTTCTGGGGTCGGAAGACTGGCGTGATTTCCTGGCTTGGCCCGCCAGCCATTACAACGAGCGCAAGATCGTCATGCGCCGTGCGACCTGGGTGACCAGCATTGATCCGGCCCAGCGACTGATCATGCTGGGGCATAACGAGTCGATCCACTACGACAAGCTGCTGATCGCTTCCGGCGCACGTGGTTATTTTCCCGAGGAATTGGCTGACTACCGGGCGTTGATCCATGGTTTTGGCTCCTACGAGCAGGCCATAGCCACCAAACGGGCTCTGCCGGATGGTGGTACGGTGGTGATGCTGGGAGGGGACATGATCGGTCTCGATCTGGCCCGGTCACTGATTGCAGCGGGGTATCGGGTGCGGTTGGTCAGCGGTGAAATGACCTTCTGGCCCCACCAGATTGCTGACGAGCAGCGCGGTCAGTTCTGTGATGCCGTCAAGGCCATGGGCATTGAGGTCATTCGTGGGGATCAGTCGGGTGGTATCCGGGCTATTGAGGTCGGTGCTTCCGGATTACCCGCTAGGCGGGTACTGTTCCACGATGGCAGCGATCTTTACGGTGATGTGGTGATGTCGTTCATGGGGCTGGTTCCTGCCATCGAATTCATGATCAGTTCCGGACTCGATATTGAGCGCGGTGTGCTGGTCAGTACCACGCTGCAGAGCAGCGACCCCAATATCTACGCCGCTGGCGATGTCTGTCAGATCTGGTCACCGGAAGAGCAGCGTTACCGGTTCTACTACGGACACCATAACGTCAGGGCCATGGGAATTGTGGCAGCCGGTAACATGATGGGGGCCAGTGAGCCGTTTGTATCAACCTGGAACGAATCGTTACGCCTGGATCAGCAAGGCTACATCGATTCACCGTTCTGGGAATGTGATTGATTCTAGATCGGTCCAGGGGGAGCACTTATGACCGCCACTGACATTC
>JADGCM010000190.1 GCA_015228995.1 Magnetococcales bacterium | reverse complement strand
GACCAACGCCGGCTGGCCCTGGATGGTTTTGACTTGATAGAGCCGGTCCGACAACAAGCCCCGCAGCGTTTCATCGATAAACGAGCCCTCGACCAATACTGGCAACTCTGATGACAGGCAGGACGAGATCGCCGTTGGCAACTGCTCTAACAGCAACGCTCCCGCCTTGACTGGGTCAGAGATCGTGACACGACAGAAATGATCATGCGGCTGACCGATTTTATCCTCTTGCTGCGGCATGAACCCACCCTCCTGTTCGGATCACACCCTCTATAACGATCAGACACAAACAGCCGCCAGTCTAGCAGCATAACCCCGTTGCTGCAAAGGGGAACAATCTACCTATGCGTCTTTATACCCATCACCCTGTTCTCTGCCACAAGGGGAGATGGTGAAGATGCTGCTTCAGAAGCAGCGCTTAACCAACATCGACAGCCGATTTTTGATCGCTTGCATAGGGTGACTCCAATCTCCCGGGACCTGTTGCCGGAATAGATGCACGGTTGGATACCACAACGTCACGTTCCCTTGCGCTCCCCATCGCCAATCTGCGGCACAAGGAAGCAGCAGCCAAGTCGACTTGCCCAGTGTCGCCGCTAAATGGGCCACGGCACTGTCAACGGTAATGACCAGATCGAGCTGCATGATGGCGGCAGCGCTCTGCTGAAAATCAACCAGATCGTCTCCTAAATCAATAATAAAGGCCGCTGCGGCAATCTCTGCCCGTGCGCTGCTGTCTTGACGTGCCTGTAGGCTGTAAAAGGTAGTGCGCGGGATCTCTGCCAGTGGCGCCAGTTGCGACAGAGGGCAGGAACGATAACGAGCCGGGTCGTTGCGATGCAGCGGTTTCCCTTGCCATACCAGGCCAATTTTGAAGCCATCCCCACAAATACGACGTTGCCAATGATCGGTAAGGGCCATTTGTGACGATAACAGCTGCTGTGGTACCGCTGGCACGGTTGCCGTTGTGGTGCCGACCAAACCAGGAATGGTCAACAAATGACAATAATAGTCACAATCTGAGGCAGCGGCTGTCAATGCACCCGCATCGCCGTAAGGTATTAGCTGATCAATGGCCGTTATGGAGTCAAATAGCGGTAGCAAAGGGGCGTGGCATTGCAAAACAATATGAGCTCCCTGTTGTTGCAACAACGGCAGGTAGCGCACAAATTGAATGTTATCGCCGTAACCTTGTTCTGCCAACACCAGCAACTTTTTGTCGGCGAGTGACTCTCCCTGCCATACCGGGAGGGTGTCGGGTAACTGCGGCTGCGCCGATCGGACGCTGTCCAGCTTGAGACGCCAAGCGTACTCACGCCAACCCTCTAGATAACGACCCACTAACAGCAACACCATGGCAAAGTTGACATGGGCCTCGACGTTATCAGGTTGCAGTACACACGCTTGGCGGAAACAGGCGATCGCCTCATCAAACCGATTGATTGATTTGAGACAAAGCCCTAAATTAATGTAGGCGGGAACGCACTGGGGGTCGAGTCGCAAGACGATGGCAAAATGCTCCATGGCGGCCGCGATTTGTCCCAGATCCATCCAGGTGTCGGCCAGATTAAATTGCGCCTCTTTATCGTTGGGGGCCACCTGCACAGCGGCGGTAAAGCACTCAGCAGCAAAACGGCTATGCCCCTGCTGGCGCAGTAACAGCCCTAGCGATACATGATAATCGGCTTCATCTGGTGCCAATAAAATGGCCTGACTGATACGCTCAATGGCACGTTTCATCTCTCCCTGCTCCTGACAGGCTAAACCACACAAATAAATGGCCTGTGAGTGGCTAGGAAATTGCTTGATAAACAGCTCGTAAAGTTCGATGGCACGGGAAAACTGCCCGTTGCGATGGTAGTGAATCGCTCCCTGCAACGCATCCATCGGTAAACTGCTCCCAACGTTCATAAATCCATTTCTCCTAAAGGATCAATAATAGATGATACCACTTGCTGTTCCGGACCTGACTGGCAATGAATCCAATTACCTGCAAGAGTGCATCACCACCACCTTTGTCTCATCTACCGGTCCTTTTGTGAACCGCTTTGAGCAGATGGTGGCCCAAGCCGCCGGCAGTCTTGACGCGGTAGCCCTGTCATCGGGTACCACTGGGCTGCATGCGGCACTGACGGCGGTTGGGGTGGGCCACGGCGACTTGGTCGTTTTGCCGGCCTTTACCTTCATTGCCAGTGCCAATGCCATTGCCCACTGCGGCGCCATGCCTTGGTTGGTCGACATCGACCCGCAACGTTGGACACTTGACCCGACATTGCTCGCCGAGATGCTGGCAACAGAAACAGAGACGGGCCGGCAGTCAAAACAGCTGATTCATCGTGTGACTGGTCGTCGTGTTGCAGCCATCATGCCAGTACATACATTGGGGTTGCCAGCCGCTATGGCACCGCTGACGGAATTGGGCCAACAGTACGGTTTGCCAGTGATTGCCGACGGTGCTGCAGCCCTGGGAGCGCAGCTCAATGGCCAACCAGTCGGCAATTTAGGTGCTGTATTGACAGTCTTTTCGTTCAACGGCAACAAAACCGTCACTTGCGGCGGTGGCGGGGCTATTGTTGGTCATGACCGCAATTTGATTGCCCTGGTGCGCCATTTGACCACGACGGCGCGCTGTGGCGAGGAGTATGACCACGACCGAGTGGGTTTTAACTACCGTATGACCAATCTGCAAGCAGCGGTCGGCTGTGCCCAGATGGAACGGTTGCCCAGCTTGGTTGCCGCCAAACAGCGTATCCGACAACGTTATGACCAGGAACTTAGCCAACTACCAAGCTGGCAAACATTTCCCAGTCCGGCAGATTCCTCCAGTGCTTGTTGGTTTTCTGGTGGTTTGATCGATGGTATTTCGCCGCCGCAAATGCGACAGCTGCTGGCCGATTTGCGCGAGGCAGGGATCGGTGCCCGACCATTTTGGAAACCGATGCACTGGCAACAACCCTATCGTGAGGCTCCTCGTAGTGAACAGACTGTTGCTGACGCCGTTGCCCCACGCATCTTGACGCTACCCTGTTCGGTCAATTTAACTGAATCGGAGCAGGAATATGTCATCGAAGTGGTACGGAGTTTGCTAAGTAACCGGTAAGAATCTTCCCCCTCACCCCCCGGTCCCTCTCCCACAGGTGGAGAGGGGGGTAGTGGAAGAGGGCAGGGTGAGGGGTTATTTAA
>JADGCM010000189.1 GCA_015228995.1 Magnetococcales bacterium | reverse complement strand
TAATCTAAATGAAATCAATACAATATAAGTCATTATGATTCAATCAATATAATGTAAATTTCTTAACTTATTTGATCGATATGACATATATGGCAGATTTGGTGGCTTACAACTGCCGTATATGGCAATCACACGCACAGTAAAGGAGATTCTAAATATGATGGGTATTGATGCGGCTTCCCCACTCACGTTGGACGCCAACTGCCTATTGGACGGTTATACCGTGCCAGCGCTGTTGATGGATCGAAATTATCGAGTGCTGGCTTGGAATCGGGCCTACCGTCGTTCTTACGGGGATGTTGTCCCCTCCGGAACACAGGAACAGAAGCACTGTTACGAGGTGTCTCACCAATATACGCGTCCTTGTGATCAAGAAGGAGAGCCTTGTCCGATGCAGCTCTGCTTGCAAACCGGTGTACCGCAACGAATGCTGCACATCCATACCTCGCCACGGGGTATGGAATATGTAGAAGTGGAGATGCGCCCACTTCCAGACGCCGATGGTCGCATCTGCTATCTGTTGGAAGTATTTAACCCAACCCGTATTGCCAGTGTGACCCCGAAGCCGTTAGGTTTAGTGGGGCAGTCCCCAGCCTTTAAGCGCATGCTAAAATTGATCGACCGTGTCGCTAGTAGTCGGGTGTCGGTCTTGCTCAGTGGTGAGTCCGGTACTGGCAAAGAGGTGGTGGCGCGTACCATTCACGAAGCCAGTAACCGTGCCAGCCAGCCTTTTGTTCCGGTAGAGTGTTCTGGTTTGACTGAAACGCTGTTTGAATCGGAATTGTTCGGTCATGAGAAAGGAGCTTTTACCGGAGCTTATGCGCAAAAACAAGGTCTGATTGAGGCAGCGGATCAAGGCACCTTATTTCTGGATGAAATTGGCGATGTTTCCCTACAATTGCAGGTTAAACTGTTACGTTTGCTAGAGACGCGTACCTTCCGCAAAGTGGGCGGAGTCAACCCACTACAGTCTGATTTTCGCCTGATATGTGCCACGCATCGCGACTTGGCCACCATGGTCGAGAACGGTGAATTCCGGCTAGATCTCTACTATCGTCTCAGTACTTTTCCTATCCACATTCCATCCTTGCGGGAGAGATGGGAGGATATCCCTTTGCTGGCACAGACACTATTGCAACGGCTGGAGGAATGCCGTGGTAAGACCCTATCCGATGCAGCTCTATTATTCTTAGCCGGACACCGTTTCGCTGGTAACATCCGAGAGCTATTAAACATGTTAGCACGTGGCTGCCTACTAGCGGACGATGCCGAAATCGGACCAGAGCACCTGGTCGATATTCCACGCGAGTACGTTGGTCGGGGCAAGTTGGTCCAGGTAGCGATGCCGACAGAAGTGATGACATTGGAGACATGGGAGCGTGTCTACCTACGCCATTTAGCCGAAACGTTTCAGGGTGATAAAAAAGCGTTGGCAGCGCAACTGGGTATCAGCGAACGAACCCTATACCGCAAGCTGGGTAGTATCGGGGTAGCGGCCGTTACAGACACGTAAACCATCAGACAGTCCGAGTGTAATCGAAATTCTAGCAACGAGGAGGCTCACATGATTCCTTACGGTAACCATGAAGCTTTAGCCTGGGTTGCCATTGGCAGTAACCAGGGAGCGGTGTGGTGTCACATCAAGCGAGCGATGGGGCTGTTACAACGGCACTGGCGCATAAGCCTGTTGCGTTGCTCCCCTTGGTATTGGACCGAGCCGGTTGGTGTGCGTCGGCAGCCTTGGTTCATTAATGGTGTGGTGGTGGTGACGACGACGTTATCGCCGTTGCCCTTGCTCCATTTATTGCAACGTATAGAGTGCCGCTGTGGCCGTAACCGACACAGAGAACAGCGCTGGGGCAGCCGGCCACTTGACCTTGATCTGCTGTTGTACGGTACTCAGGGTCAGACCATTATCCGCAGCGCATCATTGACGTTACCACACCCACGGCTGCATCGACGCCGCTTTGTGTTGCAACCGCTGGCGGACTTGGCACCCGATTTGATCCACCCTTTACGAGGTAAAACAGTTGACAGATTGCTCGTAGCAGTGGATGATCCGAATAGCGTGGTGCGTGTTAGTAGGCGGCGACAGCAATGCGACGACCTGTGATGGGGACACCAAAAAAAGCTATCTCAATAACTGCCTGGATCGGCCTACCGACCGGGACTGGAGCATCTAAATGACTACCGCAACGCTTGGCCGTGTTACCATTCCCGAACTGCAGCGCCTCAAGTCAGCACCAATCACCACTGAACCACAGCGCCGCTTGGTGGCGGTGACCGCTTACGACTATACCTTTGCTCGGCTACTGGACCAATGTGGCGTCGATATACTCCTGGTTGGGGATTCGTTGGGTATGGTCATCCAGGGAGGCGATAATACCCTATCGGTCACCCTTGATGAGATGATTTACCATACCCGTGCGGTTGCTCGTGCCGCACAACGGGCGTTGGTGGTGTGTGACCTCCCGTTTGGATCGTTTCAACAGCGTCCGGAGCTGGCCTTGACCAGTGCCGTCCGCGTCTTAAAAGAGAGCGGTGCCCATGCAGTGAAGCTGGAAGGGGGGCGGGTGATGGCGGAAACAGTACATTTTCTGGTCGCACGTGGCATTCCGGTGGTGGGTCATATTGGGTTAACGCCGCAGTCGGTGCATGCTTTGGGCGGCTTCCGCATGCAAGGGCGCGACCGCGCCAGTGCAGCCCAACTACTGGAAGATGCCCAGGCATTGGTTGAAGCAGGTGCCAGCATCATTGTGCTGGAGGGGATGCCGATGCCGCTGGCGCAACGGATCACCCGAACGGTGCCAGCTATTACCATTGGTATCGGTGCCGGAGCGGCTTGTGACGGTCAGGTACTGGTGCTTTACGATCTGCTGGGTCTTGATGAACGGTTTCAGCCGCGTTTTGTCAAACACTACTTGGCGGGTGCCGATCTGGTTCGACAGGCGGTGGCGACTTTTGCCGATGAGGTGCGGTCGGGTGTGTTCCCAGCGCCGGAACATACGGTCATGGAGTGAGAAAGGGGCAATAAATTGCAACAAATTGAAACAATTGAGCAATTGCAGGCGTGGCGCTCCGAGCAACGCCAGCGATCGCTACGTGTTGGGTTCGTGCCTACCATGGGGGCTTTGCATGAGGGCCATCTGGCCCTGGTGCAGGCAGCGCAACAACAGTCCGATTGTGTCATCGTCTCCAT